>CACDER010000006.1 GCA_902551855.1 uncultured Cryomorphaceae bacterium
GAGTTGGACCAAGAGTTAGAAACTCGGATATAATTCCTGGAGTTGAGATGGACAAAAAGGGAAAAGTTATTTCATATGATATTGAAAAACAATGTGTTTCAGTTTTTAGTAATATAAAGAATATTTTAGAAGATTCCGGTTCCCGTTGGGAAAATATAATTGATGTAACTGTCTTTTTAACTAATATGAAGTCTGATTTTAAAATTTATAATAAAGTTTATTCAGATTTTTTTAAAGATAATAAACCCTGTAGAACAACAGTTGAAATATTATCACTACCTACTCCAATTAATATTGAATTAAAAGTTATTGCAATTATTGATTAGTTTATATCATGAAAAAATTTAAAGAATATAAATCATTAAATCTTCCTAATGATTCAAGAGAAATACTTGATTATTGGAAAAAACATAAAATTTTTGAAAAAAGTGTTAAAAAAAATTCTGTAAATAAACCTTATATTTTTTACGAAGGTCCTCCTTCAGCTAATGGTATGCCTGGAATTCATCATGTAATGGCAAGAACTATCAAAGATATTTTTTGTAGGTATAAGACTTTAAAAGGATTCCTAGTTGAGAGAAAAGCAGGATGGGATACTCATGGATTGCCTGTTGAATTAAGTGTAGAAAAAGAACTAAATATTTCAAAAGAAGATATCGGAAATAAAATATCGATTGAAGAATATAATAATGAATGTAAAAAAACTGTAATGAAGTATACCCATGTCTGGAATAAATTAACCTCAGATATGGGATACTGGGTTGATACTCAAAACCCGTATATAACTTATCAAAGTAAATATATGGAAAGTGTTTGGTCTATTTTATCTAAACTATATGATAAAAATCTAATTTATAAAGGGTATACAATTCAACCTTTTTCTCCTGCTGCGGGGACTGGGTTAAGTTCACATGAGTTAAACCAACCCGGATGTTATAAAATGATTACTGATACTTCCGCCATTGCTCTTTTTGAATTAATTCCTAGTTCAATTAAGTTTGTAAAACTCAAACAAATTAATTCTCCCATATTTGCTTTGGCATGGACTACCACTCCTTGGACCCTTCCTTCGAATACTGCCTTGTGTGTTGGTGAAAATATTCAATATTCTCTAGTAGAAACATTTAACCAGTATGATGGGAAAAATATAATAATAATAATAGCAAAAAACTTAATCAACAAACAACTCGTTGGAAAGTACTTTCAAACTTCTGATGTGAAAGAATTTCAAAATTATAAACATTTAAATAAAAAAATTCCATTCAGAGTATTATTCGATTTTAAAGGAAAAGATATAGTTGGTGTTAAATATAAACAATTATTAAATTACGCTAAACCATATAAAGGTTGTGAAAATGCTTTCAGAATTATTTCTGGTGATTTTGTAACAACTGAAGATGGAACTGGAATTGTTCATATTGCTCCTACATTTGGTTCTGATGACTCAATTGTTGCTAAAAAATTTAATATCCCCTCTTTGCTGGTAATGAATAAAAATAATCAACCAATTCCTATAGTTAATTTACAGGGGAAATTTATCTCTGGTATGGGAGATTTATCTGGTATGTATGTTAAAAACGAATTCTATGAGAAGAATAACCGCCCAAAAAAATCTGTTGATGTTATAATAATCATTAATCTTAAAGTCCAAAGTAAGTTATTTTATTCCCAAAAATATGAACATTCCTATCCACACTGTTGGAGAACAGATAAGCCAATATTATATTATCCACTTGATTCCTGGTTTATAAAAACTACAGAATACAAAAATAAATTAATTACACTCAATGATTCTATAAATTGGAAACCAAACTCGACTGGGGTTGGAAGATTTAAAAATTGGCTTGAGAACCTAAATGACTGGAATCTTTCAAGATCTAGATTCTGGGGAATCCCCATTCCTATTTGGTCAACAAAAGACGAGAGTGAAAGAATCTGTATTGGCTCAATCGAGGAACTTTATAATGAATGTGAAAAATCATTAAAATATGGCATAATGAAACATAACCCTTTGAAAGATTTTATTGTAGGGGATTTTAGTGATATTAATTATTCAAAAATAGACTTACATAAAAATTATGTTGATAAAATAATTTTATGCTCATCTGACTTTAAACCTATGTACAGAGAAAACGACCTTGTAGATGTTTGGTTTGATTCTGGAGCTATGCCTTATGCTCAGCATCATTATCCTTTTGAAAATAAAAATTTAATTGATGAAAATAAAAATTTTCCTGCAGATTTTATCGCTGAAGGAGTAGATCAAACAAGAGGTTGGTTTTTCACTTTACATGTTATATCTACAATGTGTTTCAATTCGGTAGCTTTTAAAAATGTAATTTCAAATGGATTAGTACTTGATAAAAATGGTTCAAAAATGTCTAAGAGACTAGGAAATTCAATAGATCCATTTCTGACAATTAGTAAATATGGTCCTGACGCTACAAGATGGTATATGATTTCTAATTCTCAACCTTGGGATAATTTAAAATTTGATTTTGATGGGATAACTGAAATTCAAAGAAAATTTTTTGGGACATTACATAATACATATTCATTTTTTGCATTATATGCTAACATAGACGGATTTAATTACTCTGAAAAAGAAATTGACTTTAATAATAAACCTGAAATTGATAGGTGGATAATTTCATCACTTAATTCATTGTTACTAAAAGTTGAAGTAGAATACGAAAATTATGAACCAACTAAAGTTACTCGTTTAATTCAAAAATTTGTAACTGAAAATCTAAGTAATTGGTATGTAAGACTTTGTAGGAGGAGATTTTGGAAAGGAGATTACACTGAAGATAAAGTCTCAGCTTATCAGACACTATTTACCTGTCTAATTGAAATTTGTAAAATTTCATGCCCAATTTCTCCATTTTATTTTGATAAATTATACTTAGATTTAGTGAGTAGTTCAGACTACAATAAAAATTTATCCGTTCATCTTTCTGAATTTCCAGTAATAAATTCAAAATTTATAGATTTAAGTTTGGAAAAAAGAATGAAGTTGGCCCAAAATATTTCCTCAATGGTATTATCTCTTAGAAAAAAGGAAAAAATTAAAGTTAGACAACCATTGTCTAAAATTATAATTCTATCCTCAGACGAAGAAATTAAAAGTGATATCATATCAATAAGCAACTATATTTTAACTGAGGTAAATGTTAAGAAGATTGATTTTATGTCAAATAGTTCAGATATATTAAAGAAAAATATTAAACCCAATTTCAAAATACTTGGACCAAAATATGGCAAGATGATAAAATATATAAACAAAAAAATTTCTAATTTCAATCAAAATCAAATTAACAAAATTGAAAAATATGGTTATATTGAAATTTTACTTAATAATACTAAAATTATAATCAAAAAAGAGGATGTAATAATTAATTCAAATGAGATAGATGGATTATCTATAAGTAACAATTATGGACTAACAATTGCTTTAGATATTGAACTAACAGATAAACTTATTTTCGAGGGAATTGCCAGAGAACTAATAAATAGAATTCAAAATTTAAGAAAAGAAAAAAAATTTAATGTTACAGATAAAATAATATTATATATTTTGTGTGATAACAAAATTAATGAAGCAATTATAAATAATAAAGATTACATTTGCGAAGAAACATTAATTAAAGAAATTAATTTTTTAAAACATAAGCCCAAAAGTTTTAATCATATTGAATTTAACAATTTAAAAAGCTATATTGAAATAAAAAAATGTTGAAATTATGAAAAATGTAAGTAGAAGATACTCTGACTCAGATTTATTAGAATTTAAAAAACTTATAAAAGAAAAAATTAATTCAGCTGGTGAAGATCTTAAAAGGTTGAGAGACTCAATTACCCAAAACGCTGGCAATGGTACTAATGATACATACTCTGCATTCAAAGCTTTTGAAGAAGGATCTGAAACCCTTTCAAAAGAATCAAATTCATTGCTAGCTCAAAGACAAGAGAAATTTATTCTTGATTTAAAAAATGCATTAATTAGAATTGAAAATAAAACTTATGGTATTTGCAGAGTCACAGGTAAATTAATAAAAAAAGAAAGATTATTACTTGTTCCACATGCAACTTTGAGTATAGAAGCTAAACAGATGCAAAATAGAAAATAATCTTTTTATGAAAAAATCAATTTTGATTATTCTTATCGTAATTTTAATTGATCAAGTCTTAAAAATTTATGTGAAGTCATCCATGATTTTAGGTGAGGAGTACAAGATCTTAGATTGGTTTTATATACATTTTACAGAAAATAATGGAATGGCTTTTGGTTTGGAATTTGGGGGTAAGATTGGTAAAGTTATATTGATGATTTTAAGAATATCTTTTGTCCTAATAATGATTTCCTATCTTAAAAAAACACTTTTTAAAAAATATGATAATTTATCATTACTAACTTTTTCCCTGATTATTGGAGGGGCTATAGGTAACATAATTGATGGTGTTTTTTATGGATATTTTTTTACATCAAGCTTAGGACAAATTTCAACTTTTTCAATTAATGGAAATGGATACGCTCCGTTAATGTTTGGTAAAGTTGTTGATATGTTTTATTTTCCTTTGTACAAAGGGGTTTTACCTGATTACATACCTTTTTTAGGAGGAGACTATTTTATATTCTTTAGACCTGTGTTTAATTTTGCAGATACATGTATATCTATCGGGGTCTTTCTGTTAATTTTATTTAACAAAAAAATAATGAAATTTATCAATTAAGATTTTTGACAAATAATTTTTTTGTGTCAACAACATTAGATTTCAAAATATCTTCAGCAAATCCAACTTTAATTAATTCCCCTTCATTAATAACGCAAATTCTATCACAAAATGATTTTACAATATTTAAATTGTGAGAGATAAAAATGAAAGTTAAATTATATTTTTTTTTCAAAAAATTTAGTAAGTTTAAAATCTGTCCTTGAAGTGATAAATCCAATCCTGATATAGATTCATCAAATATAATAACTTTAGGTTTAACCGAAATTGCCTTAGCTATAGCAACCCTCTGAATTTCTCCCCCTGATAATTGGTGTGGATATCTTTCTAAAATTTCTTTTTCTAACCCCACATCTGATAATAAATTATTTAAATATTTTCTCATTTTAATATTATTAGATTCTAATTTATAATATTTAATTATTTCCATAATCATAATATCTATTTTTTGTGATGGATTTAATGAAGATTTAGTATTTTGAAAAATCATTTGAATATCTCTCCTTGAATTTAGTTTACTTTTAGTAATCTTTCCTGATGTTATTTTTTCTAAATTTAAAATACATTTAACCATAGTGCTTTTTCCTGATCCTGATTTCCCAATAATTCCAATACACTCTCCTCTAAAAATTTTTAAATTAATATTTGATAAAGCTGAATGTATAATATCACTTCTGAATAATCTTTTAATAAAATATTTTTTTGAAACATTAGTTAATTTAATAATAGGTTTATTTTCATATATTAAATTTCTATTTTTAATTAAAATTGTTTTTTCTAAAATATTTTCTTTTCGAAAGAAACTAAAATTGAAGTTTTTTTCTAAGACATTTTCTTTTGTCAAATATTTAATTAGATTGAATTTGTAACTTTCTTTAATTAATATTAAAGCTTTAGTATAGATATTTAAAGGATTTTGAAATAAATTTTTAGTTATGCTTTTTTCTAGAATTTTCCCTTTAAAAATAACTATTATCCTTTTACTTATTTTTTCTACAATTGATAAATCATGACTTATAAATAAACAAGTAAGCTTAAATTTTTTTTGAATTTTCTTTAATAAGTTAATAATTTCACTTTGTGTTATATTGTCTAAAGAAGTCGTTGGCTCATCAGCTATTAATATTCTTGGATTACAAGATAACGCTATCGCAATTATGATCCTTTGAAGTTGACCTCCAGATAATTGATGTGGATAAGAATTGTAAATTCTCTCTATATCTGAAAAATCAACAGATTTTAATAAACTGTATGTTTTAATTTTTGAAAATTTATTATTGAGACCTAAATTATGTTTTACCCCTTCTAAAATTTGTTCACCACACTTTATTTTAGGATTTAGAGAATTTAAAGGATTTTGAAATATAATTGATATTTCATTTAACCTAATTTTTCTCATTTCTTTTTCATCTAAATTTAATAATGGTATTTTCTCATTATTTTTATAATACCATATCTGCCCAGAATCAATTTTTAAATTACTTGAACGTAATAGTGATAAAATTGTTAAACAAATTAAAGATTTTCCTGAACCGGATTCTCCAACCATAGAAATAAACTCAGACTCATAAATTTTAAAGCTTATAGAATGTAGAAGAGTATTTTTTTTTTCAATATTAGATATAGTAAGATTATCTATATGTAGTATTATATTATTTTTATTAAACAAAAAATTTAATTTTTATTTTTTTCATCTGAACTAATAATTTCAATTATATAATCTTTTAAATCTGATGGAAGAATTAATGAATCATATTTTTGAAAATGACCTAACCTAACTGCTATAAGTTTTAATTCTGGAATTAAAATTAAATATTGACCTAGTAAACCAGTTAAGCAAAAGACTGTATGTTTAAATTCTTTATCAAATTTTCTCCAAGAATACGAATAATGGTTTACTATCCCGTTATTTAGAGATTCATGAACAAATTTTTTATCCAAGATTTGTTTACTTTTCCATACTCCTTTATTAAGATAAAGACTACCTATTCTTGCTAAATCAAGAGCATTTGTTATAAAACAACAATGACCTTTTTCAATAGACTTGTCTTTATCAATTGACCAAAGAGCGTTATAATTAGAATTCAAAGGAGTCCAAAGTTTATCAGATGTATATGAACTTATATTTTTTTTGGTTGCTCTCTGAATTATAAGTGCTAATAACATTGTATTACCACTTAAGTATCTAAATTGTTCTCCAGGTTTCTCAGAGAAATTGAGATTTAATGTGAAATTTAAATTATTATTAGTTAAATAGGATTCAGCTAATTGCCCAAATGGATTAAAAGAATTTTCATTCCAGTATAATCCTGAACTCATTGTAATTAAATCTTTTATTGTTACCTGATTATTATAACTTTCTCCTTCTCTCTTTAATTCTGGTAAATATTTAATAATTTTTTCATTAATATCTCCGATGTGACCTTCCTTAATAGCTATACCTAAAAGGGATGTTACAATCCCCTTAGTGACAGAAAAAGTATTAGTAAAAGATTTTTCTGATCCAATATCCCAATACCTTTCAAAAACTAAACTATCACTTTTAATAATGATAAATGCAATTGACTTATTTTCCTCTAAATAATTTTTAAGATTACTAGTAATTTCAAATGAATTAAATTTCTTTGATTTTTCCCATTGAATAGGATTCTTAGAAATTATTTCGCTAGTTTCATGAAAATATTTATAATCTTCTAGTGAGGCAGTAAAATTACCAAAAATATATCCTTTAAATAGGGCTGTATAAAAAAAGCTTTTTCCACTTAAAATAATCACAAAATTTATAAGTAATATTATTCCAATTATATACTTTAATTTTTTTGATATTTTAATTAACATAATTTAAATCTAAAAAGTTTTTCAAAATGCTTTTTCAATTTTTCTTTTAAATTATTCATACTGATTTCTATACCTAATTCTTTGTTCATTGATGTTACAGACTTATCTTTAATTCCACATGGTATTATTTTAGTAAAATTACTTAAATCATTGTTAACATTTAAAGCTAAGCCATGCATTGTTACCCATCTACTTGATTTAACTCCGAAAGCACAAATCTTTCTTGCAAACTCATTATTTCGATCAATCCAAACCCCTGTTTGACCTTCAATTCTTCCAGATTTAATATCGTATTCTAATAATGTTCTAATTACAACTTCTTCTAGTAATCTTAGGTATTTATGAATATCAGTAAAAAAATTATCTAAGTCAAAAATAGGGTAGCAAACCAATTGACCAGGACCGTGATAAGTTATATCTCCTCCTCTGTTTATTTTATGGAATTTAATTCCTAACGAGTCTAATTCTATTTTATTTATTAGCAAGTTTGAAATTTTACCACTTTTGCCTATAGTAAAAACACTGTAATGTTGACAAAAAAGCAGGTAACTTTTGGTTGGAATTTTAACTTGGTTTAATTTTTCTCTTTTTCTATTTTCACTCTTGATATCTAAAATTTCATTAAATTTAATTTCTTGAAACTTCCAAGCTTTACGAAAATCTATCAAACCTAAATCATGAAATTCAACTTCATTTAAATTATTACTCATAAATGAAATTTTAAAATTTCTGTAGTTCACTTTTTAGATAATCTATCACGTCAATTTCTTCTGCAATTACATTATTTTTTTTTGATAAATTATACGAAACATGGTCACATAAATTTATGAGATAAAATGTGTTTTCAATTATTGAATTTCCTTTTGACTCAATTTCAATTATTGAAGAGGTATATTTAGATATAATTTTTTTATTTATTTCCAATCTCTTAATATTTCTATAATAGTCTTTTTCATTCTTAAAAAAAATTACGGCTAAATTATTATTTTTATTTCTCCAACCGACTAATTCATTATGATTCATCTCCGGAATGGTATTTGTAAAACCTAGCATTTTTGAATTTTCATTTAATTGTTGCTTAAACCTTGTAACCATTCCAGAAAATCCCTCACAACTGTATAAAATTGGTATCTTACCAAATAAAATATCGGTTATTTTCTCTGATTCATTTTGAATTTTATTTTGATATTTATCAATTAAATCTGCAGAATTTAAAATTTCATTTACGAAATCATAACTAATAATATCATAATTATATAAAATAAATAATATTTGAGTTATTGAATATCCAATCATTGTTCTTGGAGATTTTGCTTTTGGAAGCATAATGTAATTAAGATTTTTTTCTTTAGCCAAATCTATTAAAAGCCCACCAGAACTGATACATACAATTTCGCAATTCTTATGTAATGATTTATTAAAAACCTCAATAGTTTCCTCTGTATTACCAGAGAACGATGAACAAATAACTAAAGTATCTTCATTACTATATTTTGGTATATCATAACCCTTAATAACATTAATGGGTAAAATACTAGTATTTGAGACAAACTCAGACACTATTGTGCCTCCAATACCAGATCCCCCTAGACCAGAAATTATGACATTTTTAAATGATCGCTTTTTACTTTTTAATTTAAAATTTTCTCCAATTTTTACCGCATCTCTGAGTTGATGGCTAAAATTTATTATCAAATCTTTCATAAAAAATTAGTTTTATTCGGCAAATTAAAAAATTTTATTCTAAAAAAGTTGGTATATTTAAAACAAAATTAATTTAATGGCCAAAAAAATTTCAGAACAAGAAATCAATAGAAGGAATTCTCTCAGCAAAATAAGAGAGCTTGGTATTAATCCATTTCCAGCAGAGAGTTTTGATATAGATAGCGATACTGTTGCATGTAAGGAAGAATTTGTTGATAAAAAAAATGTAAAAATTGCTGGTAGAATTATGTCGAAAAGAGTAATGGGAAAAGCTTCTTTCGCAGAAATTCAAGACTCTAATGGAAGAATACAATTATATCTAAACAGAGATGAAATTTGTAATACTGAAAATAAAATTCTCTATAACGAAGTTTTTAAAAAACTTTTAGATATTGGTGATATCATCGGGGTCCACGGGTTTTTATTTAAAACTAAAGTTGGTGAAATTTCAATTTGGGTTAAAAATTTTATAATCTTATCTAAATCTATAAAACCTCTTCCCGTAACTAAAATTGATGAAAAAGGAAATAAATATGATGAATTTTCCAACCTTGAACTCAAGTATCGAAGAAGATATGTTGATTTAATTGTGAATGAAAATACTAAAAAAGTATTTATTAATAGAAATAAAATTATTTCTGTAATGCGAAATTTTTTTAATGATTATTCTTACTTAGAGGTGGAAACTCCAATTTTACAAGGAATCCCTGGTGGCGCATCAGCAAGACCTTTTAAGACTCATCATAATTCTCTAAATGTACCACTTTACTTGAGGATTGCAAATGAATTATATTTAAAAAGACTAATTGTAGGCGGATTTAATGGTGTATTTGAATTTGCTAAATGCTTCAGAAATGAAGGAATGGATAAAACTCATAATCCAGAATTTACAATGTTAGAAATTTACGTAGCATACAAAGATTATTTTTGGATGATGAATTTTACTGAAAAATTATTTGAAAAAATATCATTAGAATTAAATAATAGTTCAATAATTAAAGTGGGAGAAAATGAAATAAACTTAAAACCACCTTTTGAAAGAATTTCAATAACTGATGTTATTATTAAGCATACTAATATCGATATTTCAAAACTTAACACAGATCAGCTAAAAATTGAGTGTGAAAAATTAAATATAGATTCCCATAAACTCCAAAGTAAAAGTAAACTAATTGATGCCATTTTTAGTGAAAAATGTGAATCCAAACTTATCCAACCCACTTTTATAGTTGATTATCCTAAAGAAATGTCTCCACTATGCAAAACTCACAGGAAGAATAAAAATTTAACTGAAAGATTTGAGTTGTTTATCAATGGAAAAGAAATTGCAAACGCATATTCAGAACTAAATGATCCCATAGATCAAGAAGAACGTTTTAAAAGTCAAATGAAACTTCTATCTAAAGGAGATGATGAAGCAATGATTATTGATCAAGATTTTATTAGATCTCTTGAATATGGAATGCCTCCTACTTCAGGAATGGGAATTGGAATTGATAGACTAACAATGCTAATTACAAATCAACCTTCAATTCAAGATGTTATATTTTTCCCACAGATGAAACCTGAAAAATAAATATTATCATTCATTTTTCAATTTTTTGTAACTATTTCTAATTTTTATTAGCTCTGTAATATTTTTATTTATCAGATCAATTTGATTATCGAAAAAAAAATTTTTGTCGATATTAAAATTATCAATTTTGATTTTTTTTAAAATATTTTTTAACTCCCTCGGAGTCACCTGCTGTTTAGAGTCTGTCAGAGCTTTTTTAGGATTTATATGAGACTCTATCATTATTCCATCATATTTTAGACTTAATGCTATTTTAATAATATCAATAATATTTTCTGTATTTCCACATATATGAGATGGATCAACTAATAATTTTAATTCAGGGAATTTTTTTTTAACTTCAAAAACTTTATCCCAATGGGGAAAATTTCTAAAGGGAGAAGAATAAAATGAAGAAAAACCTCTGTGAATTATTCCAATTTGTGATATTCCAGAAGAAAGTATCCTTTCTACAGCACCAATCCATAATTTAATATCTAGATGAATAGGATTTTTAACTAATATAATTTTATTAGATCCTTTCAAAGAATCTGATATCTCATTAACTGAAAAAGGGTTAGTTGTAGTTCTTGCTCCAATCCAAAAAATATCAATATCATACTTTAAGGCTAATTCTATATGTTTAGCATTTGCCACTTCTATTGCTAAATCTAGATTAGTAATAGTTTTAACTTCCTGCATCCATTTTAGCCCTTCTTCTCCTATTCCTTGAAATCCTCTAGCTTTTGTTCTTGGTTTCCATATACCTGCTCTAAAAATTTTTACTCCAATTTTTTTTAATTCTATGGCTGTATTTATTAATTGGTCTCTCGTCTCTGCACTACATGGCCCAGAAATTATTAAATTTCTATCAAGATAAGGTTTTACCCATATACTATTTTCTTTTGTTATTATCAATTAGATATTTAATTTAATTTTTCTTAAAAATAATAGAAAATATTTAGAATTTTGCATTATTGGTTTGAGTATTATAGTTTTATTATATTTGCCAAAATTATTATATAAGTTGTTATGGAATTTTTGACACAAAATCTAATTTACTTAGTACCTTTGTTTGGATTAACTGGCCTATTTTTCATGTATATTAAGTCTTCTTGGATCAAGAAACAAAATCCCGGAAATGAAAATATGCAAGAATTAGCTAACTATATAGCAGATGGAGCTATGGCTTTTCTCAAAGCAGAGTGGAAAGTACTAACTTACTTCTCTTTTATTGCCAGTATATTACTATTTTACTCTGGAACACTTGTTGAAACATCTAGCCCAATCATTGCTTTATCATTTTTAATAGGAGCTATTTTTTCTGCTTTGGCAGGATACTTTGGAATGTCAATAGCAACCAAAGCTAATGTTAGAACTACAGAAGCTGCTAAAGAATCTCTTTCAAAAGCACTAAAAGTTTCATTTACCGGGGGTACAGTTATGGGTGTTGGTGTTGCTAGTCTAGCAATCCTAGGTTTAGGTTTATTATTTATATTTTTTTATAACTATTTCGTAATTAGTGTAGGTGCACCAGCAGATAGTATTGAAATGGTAAAAACTTTAGAAGTTCTTGCCGGATTTTCTCTTGGCGCCGAGTCAATTGCTTTGTTCGCTAGAGTTGGAGGAGGGATTTATACTAAAGCTGCTGATGTAGGTGCTGATCTAGTTGGTAAGGTTGAAGCTGGAATCCCTGAAGATGATCCAAGGAATCCTGCTACTATTGCTGATAACGTAGGAGATAATGTTGGAGATGTAGCCGGAATGGGTGCTGATTTATTTGGTTCATATGTTGCTACAATACTTGCAACAATGGTTTTGGGTCAAGAAATTTATTCAGAAGACTCATTTAATGGAATTGGTCCAATATTACTTCCAATGATAATTGCATCTCTAGGGTTACTATTTTCAATTGTTGGAACATTTTTTGTAAAAATCAATAAAGACTCTGATTCAGTTCAAAAAGCTTTAAATATTGGGAATTGGAGTTCAAGTATCTTGACTTTATTCTCATCATATTTTGTCGTTAACTGGATTTTGCCTCCTTCAATGTCAATTAGAGGATACGAATTTACTTCAAATGATGTTTTCTTATCTATTTTTTTAGGATTAGCTGTAGGAACACTCATGTCTGTTATTACAGAATATTATACTGCAATGGGTAAAAGGCCAGTTAATTCAATAATTAATCAATCTTCAACTGGACATGCCACAAATATTATTGGAGGACTTGCAATTGGAATGGAATCTACAGTTTTACCAACACTAATACTTTCTTCTGGGATTATTTTATCTTATTCTTTTGCTGGATTATATGGTGTAGCGATTGCTGCTGCTGGTATGATGGCTACAACTGCAATGCAACTTGCTATTGACGCATTTGGCCCGATTGCTGATAACGCAGGTGGAATTGCAGAAATGAGTGGATTACCAAAAGAAGTCAGAGAAAGAACTGACAATCTTGATGCAGTTGGTAACACGACTGCAGCTGCAGGGAAAGGTTTTGCAATTGCCTCAGCTGCTCTAACTGCTCTTGCTTTATTTGCTGCTTTTGTAGGAATTTCTGGGATAAATAGTATTGATATTTTTAAAGCTCCAGTTCTTGGAATGCTCTTTATAGGAGCAATGATTCCATTTATTTTCTCATCACTAGCAATTGCTGCTGTTGGTAGAGCGGCTATGGATATGGTTAACGAAGTTAGAAGACAATTCAAAGATATACCAGGAATAATGGAAGGTAAAGCAAAGCCTGAATATGAAAAATGTGTTGATATTTCAACTAAAGCGTCAATAAGAGAGATGATTCTTCCAGGAGGAATTGCATTAATTACTCCAATTATTGTTGGATTTGGGTTCAAAGATATGTTTGATGATGTTTCTTCCGCAGAAATGCTTGGTGGACTTCTTGCTGGGACTACTGTTTCTGGAGTTCTAATGGGTATGTTTCAAAATAATGCAGGAGGAGCCTGGGACAACGCAAAAAAATCATTTGAGGCAGGAGTTATTATAAATGGGAAAAAAGAATTTAAAGGGTCAGAAGCACATAAAGCCTCAGTGACAGGAGATACTGTTGGAGACCCCTTTAAAGACACATCTGGCCCCTCAATGAATATTTTAATAAAATTAATGTCAATAGTTTCCTTAGTAATTGCTCCTCACATAGCTGTAAATTCTAATCATAATAACCCGCACCACGGTTTGAAAATTGAGAAAACATTAAATTTAGAAAATACCAATGTTGATAATGGAAAAAAATTAGATTAATATTAATACCATTATACAACTAATTATTTTTCTAAATTTTCCTTTTACTAAACTATCAAATGAAAAGTAAAACTATTCGAAACCTCTCTATACTTGGGTTTATTACTATCTTTGGAATTATCAGTGTTCAAATATATTGGATAACCCAGGCCCTAAATTTACAAAAAAAAGAATTCCAAAATAGTGTTTTTATATCCTTAAGAAATGTTGCCAAAGATATTTCAAAATACAATAAAATGGATTTTCCAATTGAAAATCCTGTTAAACAGATTTCCTCTGACTACTACATTGTAAATATTCGAGAAGCTATCGATGTAAATATTTTACAACTTTATCTGAAACAAGAATTTTCAAAATATAATTTAAGACTTGACTATGAGTTCGCAATTTATGATTGTCTAAATGACAAAATGGTTTATGGAAAGTATGTTTCATTTGATTATGAAAATGAAGACCAATTAAGCAATGAAACCCTTCCGAAATATAACCAATTTACATACTATTTTGGAGTTCACTTTCCAAAAATTAATTCATATCTATTAGCAAGCAATAAACTTTGGATTTTTTTTACTGTAATTTTATTTTTTTCAATTTTATTTTTCGTCTATTCAATTAATATTATCTTGAAACAAAAAAGACTATCAGAGCTTCAAAAAAACTTCATAAATAATATGACACATGAATTTAAAACCCCTATTTCAACTATTAATATTGCATCCAAAGCCTTAAATGATAATAATACAATTAAATTGGATAAGAATTTATCAAATTATTCAAGCATCATATTCGAACAAAATCAAAGACTCAATTTACAAATTGAAAAAATTTTAGAAATTGCCAAAATTGAGAGAGAAAAAATTAAACTTAAAAAAGAGTTAATCAATCTAAATGAAATAATTAAAACTATAATAAATAGCATTAATTTATCGTTAATAGAATTAAATGCAAAAGTAATTTTGAATTTGTCGAATGATGATATTTTTATTAAATGTGATAAAATTCATTTGTCAAATGTTTTATATAATATTGTTGATAATGCTTTAAAATACTCCGAACCAAATCCCCAAATAACAATTGAAACATTATTTGAAAAAAATCATACTACTATAAAAGTTTCCGATAATGGCGTCGGAATCCCAAAAGAATTCATTTCAAAAGTCTCAAATAAATTTTTTAGGGTCCCCACCGGTAAGATTCATAATGTTAAAGGATTTGGATTAGGTTTATTTTATGTCAATGAAATATGTAAAGCTCACAATTGGACATGGAAAATTAATTCTACTGAGAATTCAGGAACTGAAATAACTTTTAAAATATGACAACTATTCTATATGTTGAAGATGATGAAAAACTGTCCTTCGTAACAAAAGATCAGCTTGAAAAAAATAATTATATAGTTGATACCTTTACTAATGGATTTAGTGCTCTCAAAGGATTTAAGAAGAAAAAATATGACATTTGTATTTTAGACGTAATGCTTCCAATTATTGATGGATTTTCCCTTGCAAAAAATATTAGACAAATTAATGAAGAAATACCCATAATATTTTTAACTGCTAGATCCTTAACAGAGGACAAAATCGAAGGCTTAAAATTGGGAGGAGACGATTATATAACAAAACCATATGACATGGAGGAGCTTTTTCTAAAAATAGAAATTTTTTTGAAAAGAAAGAAAATTTATAACCTAAAAACTTATAATGAAATAATTAAAATTGGCGATTATAAGTTAAATATACCAAATCAAATTTTATCAATAAATTCTGTAGTAAAAAAATTAACCCTGAAAGAGACAAAATTATTAAAAATTCTTCATGAAAATCAAAATACTGTTATGACAAGGAAAGAAATACTCACTGAACTTTGGGGAAAGGATGATTACTTCTTAGGAAGGAGTTTGGATGTTTTTATATCCAGATTAAGAAAGTATTTAAAAAAAGATATTAAAATATCAATAGAAAATATTAGAGGTGTGGGATTCAAATTAAAAACTTTATTATAATTAAATTGTTCCTCTTTTTTTTTGCTCTAATTCAATGGCTTCAAACAAAGCTTTAAAGTTCCCTTTTCCAAAAGAATTTGAGCCTTTTCTTTGAATAATTTCAAAAAAGAAAGTTGGTCTATCCATAACTGGTTTTGTGAATATTTGTAAAAGATATCCCTCTTCATCCTTATCAACTAATATTCCAAGATTTCTTAAAATACTTAAATCTTCATCAATTTGACCACATCTTTCAAATAACTTATCATAATAAGTTTTAGGTACTTCAAGAAATTCAACCCCTTTTGATCTCATATTTTTAACGGAAAAAATTATATCCTCAGACAATAAAGCAATATGTTGACAACCTGGACCATTGTAAAATTCAATAAATTCTTCTATTTGAGATTTTTTTATTCCTTTAGCTGGTTCATTAATTGGAAACTTAATTTTATTATTACTATTAATCATAACTTTACTCATCAAAGCTGTGTATTTTGTTGATATATCTTTGTCATCAAAAGTAATTAAATTTGAAAATCCCATTACAGTTGAATAAAAGTTAACCCACTCATTCATTTGATTCCAACCTACATTAGCGACAACATGATCAATATTTTTCAAACGAAAATCAATTGGTGGTTTTTTCTTTTTGAATTTTTTAAATCCAGGTAAAAATAAACCATTATAATTTTTTCTTTCGACAAATAAATGCACAGTATCACCATATACTTTGATTCCTGAAATAATAATCTCCCCATTTTTATCATATATTAAATTTGGCAAAAGATATTTTTCTGCTCCCTTGTTGACTGTATTGTGATATGCTAATTTTGAATCCTCTACTAAAAAAGCAATAAATTTAACTCCATCTCCATGACTTTTTACATGGTCTGAAATCTCACTATTTGGAATTAAACTTGAAGTTAAAACTATCCTAATATTTTGCTGAACTAGTAAATACGAAGTTTTTCTTTTATCTCCTGTTTCAAGTCCAGCAAAAGCAATAATTTCAAATCCAAAATAATCTTGATAAAAATATGCAGCTTGCTTAGCGTTACCAACATAAAATTCTATAAAATCAATTTCTAATAAAGGTAAATTATTGTTTTTGTTTTGCATTTCTATATTTAGATTAAATTTTCTTTCCAAGATTTATAATAATTTTTATCTTCAAGATTGATTACATTTGTTGATATTTTTAATGGATTGAATGTATCAACCATAACTGCTAATTCATTGGTTTGTTTTTTACCTATACTGTTCTCTGTAGCACCTGGATGTGGACCATGAGGTATCCCCTGAGGGTGTAATGATATATAACCAATCATACTTTTGTTTCTGCTCATGAAATTCCCATCAACATAAAAGATAACTTCATCTGAATCAATATTACTATGATGATATGGTGCTGGGATTGAATTTGGGTGATAATCATAAATTCTAGGACAAAAAGAACAAATCACAAAACTTTTTGAAGCAAATGTCTGATGTATTGGAGGTGGCATATGTATTCTACCTGTAATAGGTTCAAAATCATGAATTGAGAAAATATAAGGAAAATTGTAACCATCCCAACCAACTAAGTCAAATGGATGAGTCTCATAGATAAAGTTATGAACTATATTATGTTTTTTTATCTTTATCAAAAATTTACCAGTTTTATCATAAGTTTCTATGTCGCTAGGTGTTTTTATATCTCTCTCACAAAATGGTGCACTTTCTAGTATTTGTCCATATTCGTTTAAATATCTTTTTGGAAAAGTTATTTTATCACCAGATTCAACTATAAACCATCTATTCTGATTAGAACTAAAGTTAACTTGATAAATTACTCCTTTAGGTACAACAATATAGTCTCCACTTTTAAAATCAAGATTTCCCATCATTGATCTAAATTTGCCTTTACCTTTATGAACAAAAATAACTTCGTTAGCGTCAGCATTTTTATAAAAATAGTCCTCTAACGATTTTGAGGACGAAAAAAGAGATATTTTACAATCCCCATTTGATAATATACTTCTCCTAGATTTTATATAATCACTTTTTGAATCCAACTTACTTGAATCAAATAACCTTGGATGAAGATTTTTAATATCTAAAAAGTAATCTTTGATTTTTTCAGTTTTGTCAATATTAGATATCCTAGTTGGCCTATTAATATGATACAGTAATGATGATGAACCGTGAAATCCTTCATTTCCAAAGAGTTCTTCATAATATAATTTTCCACCTTTACTTTTAAATACTGTGTGACGTTTTTTTGGAATCTTACCAAGTTTTTTATAAAATGGCATCTTATTAAATTTAAATTATTTATCAAATATATCATTAAAAATATAATTTAATCATTATGTCATACTACGAATATTAATTTAATATTTAAATTAATAATTTAATTTAACACAACTTTTTCAAATATCGTATATTTGAAAAATAAGATAGATTTGATGTATAATAATAAAATATTAATAATTGGGGCTTTAGGACAGATTGGGAGTGAACTTACATTCAAGCTTGCTAATATTTATGGTGAATCAAAAATACTTGCAAGTGATATTAAAGTTACAAACAAAAAAAGATTTGGAAATATTAAGTATTTACATCTTGATATTCTTGACAGAAAATCATTATTTAATCTTGTGAAAAAATATAATATTAATGAAATATATTTATTAGCAGCAAGTCTGTCATATAGGGCTGAAAAAAATATTTATGAAAGTTGGCTTCTCAATACAAACTCTTTACTAAATGTCTTAGAGGTTGCTAAAATTTTTAAAATAAAGAAAATATTTTGGCCTAGCTCTATTGCAGTTTTTGGTAAGACCTCTGAAAAAATAAATACTCCACAAATAGGAATAATTGAACCCAATTCAATTTATGGGATTACAAAACTTGCTGGAGAAAGAATGTGTGAATATTATTTCAATAAATATAACTTAGATATTAGGAGTCTTCGATTACCTGGTTTAATTAGCTGGAAGACCCCTCCAGGTGGAGGTACTACTGACTATGCAGTAGATATTTTTCATCATGCTATTCAAAATAAAAATTATACCTGCTTTTTAAAAAGAAATACTGTGTTACCTATGATGTATATTGATGACGCTATTGATGCAATTATAAGATTAATGACAAGTGATCAAAAAAAAATAACAATCAGAACATCATATAATATCTCTGGAATTAGCTTCAGTCCAAATAATTTGTATGATGAAATAAAAAAATATAAACCTGAATTTAAAATTAAGTATAACCCTGATATTAGGCAAGATATTGCAGATAGCTGGCCTCAATCTTTGGATGATTCAAATGCAAGAAAAGATTGGAATTGGTATCGAAATTTTGATTTATCATCAATAGTTAAAACTATGTTTAAAAATCTTGATAAAGGTATAAAGATTAATTATCATGAATAACCTTAAAATATATAATACCCAATCTAAAAAGAAAGAACCTTTTACACCAGTTAACAAAGGTAAAGTTGGAATGTATGTTTGTGGTCCAACAGTTTATGGAAATGCTCACCTAGGTCATGCAAGGCCAGGAATAACTTTTGATATAGTTTATAGATATTTATTACATCTTGGATATAAAGTCAGATATGTGAGAAATATTACTGATGTTGGACATTTAGTTAATGATTTAGATGAAGGTGAAGATAAAATTATAAAAAAGGCAAAAATTGACAACCTTGAACCAATGGAAGTAGTTGCAAATTATACCAGATCATATCACTTAGATATGAAAAAGCTAAATAATTTAGATCCAAGTATTGAGCCAACTGCTACTGGTCACATAATTGAGCAAATAGAATTAATAAAAGACATAATTTCAAAAGGTTATGCATATGAAAGTAACGGAGATGTTTATTTTGATGTTTCCAAATACAATGAAAGACATAACTATGGTAAACTTTCTGGACGAAATATTGAGGATCTAATATCAAATACGAGAATTCTTGATGGTCAATCAAGTAAGAAAAAAAATGAAGACTTTGCTTTATGGAAAAAAGCAAAGAAAAATCATATCATGTCTTGGCCATCACCTTGGTCAAGAGGTTTCCCTGGTTGGCATATAGAATGCTCTGCTATGAGCTTAAAATATCTAGGCACTTCTTTTGATATTCATGGAGGAGGGATGGATCTGATTTTTCCTCATCACGAAGCTGAAATTGCTCAGTCATCAATTTCAACTGGTCAAGATCCAGTAAAATATTGGATGCATAATAATATGATAACTATAAATGGTCAAAAGATGGGTAAATCTCTTGGTAACTTTATAACTCTTGATGAGTTTTTTACAGGTCAACATGAAAAATTATCTAAATCTTTTAGCCCAAATACTATAAGATTTTTTATCCTCCAAGCTCACTATAGATCTCCATTAGATTTTTCAAATATGGCATTAGAATCATCTGAAAAAGGTCTTCAAAAATTATTAAGATCAATTAATACTTTAGAGAAAATTAAACCTTCAGAAAAAAATTCTGTGAATACTAATTCCTATAAAAAATTATTCTATGAAGCAATAAATGATGATTTTAATACTCCTATTTTAATTTCTTATATTTTTGATGTCGTTAAACTAATTAACAATATTAATACAAATAAAGTTTTAATTGATAAAAAAAATAAAAATGAATTGATTTTACTAATGAAAACATTTTGTTTTGATATACTTGGGCTTAAAAATAATAAAGTTAGTACATCAAAAAATGAATATTTTTCTGAACTAATAAAAATTTTACTTCAAATTAGAACGACTGCAAAAGAAGACAAAAATTATACTCTAGCTGACTCAATAAGATCAAAATTAGAAAAATTAAATATTGTAATAAATGATAACAAAGATGGAACTGATTGGGATTTGGATACATAAATTAACCAAATGATTTTTAATTATAAATATCTAAAATATTATCTATTTATATCTTTAATCTCATGTAATTTTAATAAAGATCAAGATACTATTAAAAATAAACAGGATAATGTTATAATTCCCTCATTTAATCAAGACTCTGCTTATAAAAATATATCTGATCAAGTTAACTTTGGACCAAGGGTACCAGGGTCAAAAGAACATTACGAATGTAAAAATTATATATCAAAAAAACTTTCAAATTATTGTGATACTTTAATATTACAGGATTTTGAAGCAGTAACATTTGATAATAAAATTTTAAATTCGACAAATATTATTGGTTCTTTCTCTCCTAACAAAGCTAAAAGAATTTTATTGTGTGCTCATTGGGATACGAGACCATTTGCAGACCAAGATTCAATAAATAAAAATAAACCAATTATTGGAGCAAATGATGGAGCAAGTGGTGTGGGAGTACTCATAGAAATTGCAAGACAATTTTCAATTTTAAAGCCTAAAATTGGAGTAGATATAATTTTTTTTGATGTTGAAGACTATGGTCAACCAGATAACAGTGATTTACCAAGAGTTGATAATTCATATTGTTTAGGATCTCAATACTGGTCTAATAACCCCCACAAAAGAAATTATTTTGCAAAATATGGTATTTTATTAGATATGGTAGGAGGGGAAAAAGCTATTTTTACTCAAGAACTGGCATCAGTTGAATTTGCTCCGAAAGTTTTAAATAAAGTTTGGTCAACTGGTATTCAACTTGGATTTAATGAATATTTTTCATTTGAAAAAACTGGATTGATTGTTGATGATCACTTATATATTAACAATTTGACTAAAGGACGGGTTCCTACGATTAATATCATTGAGCATGACAAGAAAACAAAATCAAAATTCTATAAACATTGGCATACTCACAATGATAATATTGAAAATATTGATAGGCAAACACTCAAAGTTGTTGGACAGACCTTATTGCATGTAATTTACAAGGAATGAAATTATTAACCTATTATGCATTGTTAAATTTATCTTCAACTTTGGACCAATCAATTACATTAAAGAAAGCATTAATATAATCTGGTCTTCTATTTTGATAATTAAGATAATAAGCGTGTTCCCAAACATCTAAACATAAAATTGGAGTTCCATCACATCCAATTCCTTTCATTAAGGGGTTATCTTGATTTGGAGTTGAACACACCTCTAATTTACCAGATTTAGCGCATAACCATGCCCATCCAGAACCAAATCTAGATGATGCAGCATTGGTAAAAACCTCTTTAAATGAAGCAAACGAACTGAAGTCTCTTTCAATTACTTTTAAAAAAGTATTTGAAGGCATACTTTTGTTTGGTGATAAAATATCCCAAAATAAACAATGATTATAAAACCCTCCCCCATTATTTCTAATTGCAGTAGATAAAATTCCAGCAGATAAAATTTCTTCTATATTTTTATTTTTTAAATCTGTACCTTCTATTGCAGAATTTAATTTGTTGGTGTAACCAGCATGATGTTTAGAATAATGAATTTCCATTGTTAGAGCATCAATATGAGGTTCTAGTGCATCAAAAGCAAAGTTGAGTTTTGGAAGTTTAAATGTCATATGTAATTATTGTTAATTTTTCCAAAGATACAAAATTTAATTATGTATTTTTTAAAATAAATTTTAATATTTTTGGAATGTTGAATATAATTTTATGAAAAATATTTTAATAACAGGAGGCGCTGGTTTTATCGGATCTCATGTGTGTAGAAAATTTACTTTGAAATATCCAAAATATAATATTTACAATCTTGATAATTTGTCATATGCTGGAAATCTTGATAATTTAAGAGATATAGAGAAGAAAAAAAATTATTGTTTTATAGAAGAAAATATTAGAAATATTTCAGCTTTAAATGATTTATTTTTAAAATATAAATTTGACAGTGTTATTCATTTAGCTGCTGAATCTCATGTTGATAGATCCATCCAAGATCCTTTTCTATTTGCTGAAACTAATATTTTAGGTACTATTAACTTAATTAATGTTGCTAATAAATGTTGGGATGGGAACTTTAATGGAAAAATATTTTATCATATTAGCACTGACGAAGTCTATGGTTCTTTAAAAAATAAAGGTTTATTTTCTGAACTATCTCCTTATGATCCAAAATCGCCCTATTCAGCCTCTAAGGCTAGTGCAGATCACTTTGTGAGAGCATATGGGAATACATATAAAATTCCTTACATAATTTCCAATTGTTCAAATAATTATGGGCCAAATCAACATCCTGAAAAATTAATTCCATTATGTATAACTAATATTTTAAATGAAAATTCACTACCAATTTACGGTAATGGAGAAAATATTAGAGATTGGTTGTATGTTGAAGATCACGCCGATGCAATAGATTTAATTTTTCATAGTGGGAAAATATTTGAAACATATAATATAGGTGGGTTAAACGAATGGAAAAATATTGACTTAGTTAAAGAAATTTGTTCTCAAATGGATCAAAAACTAGGAAATAAAAATAACACAAGTCAAAAATTAATTAAATTTGTTAAAGACAGACCTGGTCACGATTTAAGATATGCAATTGATTCGAATAAACTCAGAACATCTTTAGGGTGGTCCCCAAAATATAAATTCAAGGATGGAATATCTAAAACTATTGATTGGTACTTAAAAAATAATTTATGGTTAAAAAAATACAATAAATGAAAGGAATTATTCTTGCTGGAGGAAGCGGCTCTAGGCTTTATCCAATTACAAAAAGTATATCAAAACAGTTGTTACCAGTTTATGATAAACCTATGATATATTATCCACTATCAATATTATTAGATGCAAAAATAAAAGAGATCCTCATAATTTCAACACCTCACGATTTGCCGAATTTTAAAAAACTTTTGGGAGATGGAAGTAAATTAGGAATAATCCTACGTTATGCTGAACAACCTAATCCAGAAGGGCTTGCGCAAGCATTTATAATTGGTCAAAAGTTCATTGGGAATGACTCTGTATGTTTAGTTCTTGGTGATAATATATTTTATGGACAAGGACTTAATAAACTAATACTTAATGCAAAAAAAAATGTTGAAAAAAATAAAAAGTCTTCTATATTTGGCTATTATGTGAATGATCCAGAAAGATATGGTGTTGCTGAATTTGATAAAAATAATAACGTTATATCCATTGAAGAAAAACCTTCCAACCCAAAATCTAATTATGCAATAGTTGGCTTATACTTTTATACCAATGACGTAATTAAAGTGGCTAAGAATATAAAACCATCAAAAAGAGGAGAATTAGAAATAACCTCTATCAACGAATATTTCCTTAAAAAAGGGAATCTGATTTTAGAAATTATGGATATAGGATTTGCTTGGCTTGACACAGGAACTTATGATTCACTAAATGAAGCAAGCAATTTTGTTCAAACTATTGAAAAAAGACAGGGATTAAAAATTGCATGTCTTGAAGAAATTGCATATAAGCATAATTTTATTAGCAAAGAGCATGCTCTAAAGCTGGCAGAAAGTATGAATAAAACAACTTATGGTAAATATCTTAAAAATAGAATTTTGAAATGGAATTTATAAAAACAAAAATTGAAGATTTAATTATTATAAAACCTTCTGTACATGAAGATGGAAGAGGATATTTTATGGAAACATTCAAAGAGTCTATTTTCAAAGATAAATTTCCACACATAAATTTCATTCAAGATAATGAATCTGCATCCAAGTATGGAATTTTAAGAGGTCTTCATTTTCAAATAAATCCATTTTCACAAACTAAACTTGTAAGAGTATCACATGGTGAAGTTTTAGATGTTGCAGTAGATTTAAGAAAAAAATCTAAAACTTTCGGAAAATATTTTTCTATTAACTTAAGCTCTAATAACAAACTTCAACTTTTAATACCTAAAGGATTTGCTCATGGTTACGTTGTTTTAAGTAAGTATGCTATATTTAACTATAAAGTTGACTCAATTTACAGTCCAAAACATGAAAAAGGGATTATATGGAATGATCCGAATATTAATATAGACTGGAAAATTCCAATTGATGTAATTAAATTATCAAAAAAAGATAAAAACTTTAAAAATTTTAATTTTTGAAAATGAATATTTTAGTAACAGGAAAGTCTGGACAACTTGGGGTTGAAATTGAAAAAATACACACAAATTATTCTAAACATAATTTTATATTTAAAGATAAAAAAGAACTTGATATTACAAATTTTAATAATTTGAATAAATTTTTTAAAAATAATGATATTAAGTTAATAATTAATTGTGCAGCTTATACTAATGTAAATGGTGCAGAAATTGAAAAAAAAATTGCTAATAAAGTAAATAATTTAGGTGTAGAAAATTTGAGCTTAATTTGTAAAAATTTTAATTGTAAAATTATACATATTTCTACTGATTATGTTTTTGATGGTCTCAAAAATCAACCTTACAAAGAAACTGACTTTACCAATCCAATAAATTATTATGGGTTTTCAAAGCTTGAGGGAGAAAAAAAAATTTTGAAATATAATATTAATGCATTAATAATTAGGACTTCTTGGCTTTATTCTAGTAATAAAAATAATTTTTTCTCCAATATTATTAAAAGAGCAGAATCGATGGATAAAATAAATGTAGTGAATGACCAAATTGGTTCACCTACTTCAGCGCACGAATTAGCTAAAATTTGTATTTACTTATCAACAACTAATTTCAATTGGGGAGACGGACCTAAAATATATAACTTCTCAAATGAAGGAATGTGTAGTTGGTACGAGTTTGCTAAAGCTATTATTTTACTAAAAAAAATTCCTTGTAATATTATCCCAATTAAATCAAACAAAATGAAAAATAGTATTATTCGCCCTAAATATTCTGTTTTAGATAAAAGTAAAATTAAACAGGACTTTAATATTAGTCCAAATAACTGGTATGATTCTCTAAAATTAGAAATTATTAGAAAATAATTTCGTAATTTGATCATACTCACTTATTTTTGCTGGCTTAATAATTAATTTATGATTAGGTTTAATAAAAGACACATTGTTAAATCTTTTAGTTGGAGGTTTATCGCATTTTTTGATACTCTTTTGTTATCCTCTTTTTTTTCTGGGAATATAAATTTTGCAAGTAAAATTGTTTTATTTGAATTTTTTTCTAAAATCATAATGTATTATTTCCATGAAAGAATTTGGTATAAATCTAATTTTAAAAATAAAAAATTACGTCATTTAATTAAAACTTTTACTTGGCGAATTTTAGGATCAATTGATACTTTTATAATTGGGACTTTAATTATTGGTGATAGTATTATTGCCCTTAGTATTAGTAGTTTTGAAATATTTTCCAAGCTTATATTATACTATGTTCATGAAAAAATTTGGTATAAATCAAATTTCGGTTTATATAAAAGAAAAAATGAAACTAAACATTAAAAATTTTCAATTTACAATAACTAAATCTGATAGGGAACTTTTAACGAATCATAAATCTCACCTAATTTGGCTTACGGGGTTATCTGGTTCTGGTAAGTCAACATTGGCTAATTTAGTTGAAATTGAGCTGAATAAAAGAAATATATTAACTTATGTAATTGACGGGGATAATATAAGACAGGGTATTAATTCAGACTTAAATTTTGAAATAAAAGATAGAATTGAAAATATCCGTCGTATATCTGAACTATCTAAATTGCTAGTCGATGCAGGGATATTTGTTATTGCTTGTTTTATTTCACCATTTTCGAAAGATCGATTAGCTGTAAAAAATAACCTTGGACAAGAAAACTTTTCTGAAATATATATTAATTCCTCAATAGAATCTTGTGAGAAAAGAGATGTAAAAGGATTATATAAAAAAGCTAGAAAAGGAGAAATAAAAAATTTTACTGGGATATCCTCTCCATACGAAACTCCAATAAATCCAGACTTAGAAATTAAAACTGATCAACTTCCAATTAAAAAATGTTCAGAATTAATTATTAATTTTATAACCTCTAATATTTTAAAATGAATGCTAATTATTTTGATCATTTAAGTGAACTTGAATCTGAGGCAATATTTGTTATAAGAGAAGTTTACTCTGAATTTGAAAATCCTGTAATTCTTTTCTCTGGAGGAAAAGATTCTATACTTCTTACACACCTGGCTAAAAAAGCATTTTACCCTGCTAAGATTCCCTTTCCTCTTGTTCATATTGACACAGGTCATAATTTCCCTGAAACAATTAATTTTAGAGATAGTCTTGTTAATAAATTTAATCTCAATTTAATAATTGGAGATGTTCAAAAGTCAATTGATGAAGGTTTAGTAAAAGAAGAAAATGGTATTAATGCTTCAAGAAATTATTTGCAAATTTCATCATTAATAGAAACTATTGAAAAAAATAATATTGATGGTGCAATGGGCGGTGGAAGAAGAGATGAGGAAAAATCAAGAGCTAAAGAAAGATTTTTTTCTCACAGAAATGAATTTAGTCAATGGGACCCAAAAAATCAAAGACCTGAACTTTGGAATTTATTTAATGGAAAAAAAAATTATGGTGAACATTTTAGAATATTTCCCATATCAAACTGGACTGAACTTGATGTTTGGAGGTATTTAAAAAAAGAAAAAATAAATTTACCCTCACTCTATTTTTCTCATAAAAGAAAGTGTATTGTAAGAAAAAACACGATTTTATCTTACTCTAAATTTATTTCTTTAAATATTAATGAAAAAATCATTGAAAAAGAAATTAGATTTAGAACATGCGGAGATATGACAATAACAGGAGCTGTTGAGTCTAAAGCAAAAAATTATGATGAGATTATTAAGGAAATTTCAATGTCAAAATATACAGAAAGAGGAGGTAGAGCAGATGATAAAAGAGCAGATTCAGCAATGGAAGATAGAAAAAAAGAAGGTTATTTTTAGAAAACCATATGATGAAAAATAATACCAAAATTTTGCGTTTTACTACTGTTGGTAGTGTTGATGATGGTAAAAGCACCCTAATTGGAAGATTATTATTAGATAGTAAATCAACTTTTGATGATCAATTAAACTCAATTGAAAGATCAAGTAGAAAAAAAGGGTTTGATTTTCTTGATTTATCCTTGTTAACGGATGGACTAAAATCAGAAAGAGAACAAGGAATCACAATTGATGTTGCCTACCGATATTTTTCTACAAAAAAAAGAAAATTTATAGTAGCTGATACTCCAGGACACATACAGTACACCAGGAATATGGTAACTGGTGCTTCTACTGCTAATCTAGCCTTAATAATAATTGACATAACCAAAGGAATTTCAGAACAAACCCTTCGTCATACATATATATCTTCACTTTTAGGGATTAGTCATGCTATTGTTTGTATTAATAAAATGGATTTAATTAACTATGACCAAAAAGCTTTTAATAGTATTATAGAAAATTTTAAAAAAATTAAATCAAAAATTAAAATAGATGATATAAAATTTGTACCAATTTCAGCTTTAATTGGAGAAAATATTATTAAAAAATCCTCTAAAATGAAATGGTATAATGGGAAAGCTTTAATTCAATATTTAGAAGACATAGAAATATCCCATAACAAAATTTATAATTATCCAAGATTTCCAATTCAATGCGCAATTAGACCACAAACATTTAAACAGGATAATTTTAGAGGTTTTGCTGGAAGAATTGAAGGTGGAATTTTTAAACCAAATGACAAAATTAAAATTCTACCATCAGGGCATTCCACAAAAATTAAAAATATTCAATTTGATGGGAGAATATTAAATGAAGCTTTTTCACCAATGTCAGTAATAATGACTATTGAAGATGATATTGATATTGGAAGAGGAGATATGATTGTTAAAGAAGATAGTCTTCCAATTGTTACAAAAGAAATAGACTTGATTGTAACTTGGATGAGTTCAAGTTCTCTTGAAAATAAAAAAAAAGTAATTATTAAACATACTACTCGAGAAACTTTAGCAATAATTGATTCAATCAGTTATAAAATTAACATAGATAACTTTGAAAATATTGAAAATATTAAATGTTTAAAAATGAATGATATTGGGAAAATCTCAATTAAAACATCAAGTCCAATAAACATTGATAAATATGAAAATAACAGAAATACAGGGTCTTTGATTATAATTGATATTAATACTAATGAAACTATAGGTGCTGGTATAATTATATAATCTATGAAACAAGAGCTAAATATTGCAATTAGGTCAGCTATTAATGCAGGATTTGAAATTTTGAAAATATATAACAGTAATAATTTTAATGTAAAGTTTAAAAAAGATAGAAGTCCTGTTACTTTAGCTGATGAACTCTCTAATAAGATAATTTGCAAATATTTAATCAAAACCGGTATTCCTATATTATCTGAAGAAAACGAACAAGTGTCCTATGAATATAGAAAGAAATGGGAAAAATTTTGGTTAATTGATCCTCTTGATGGCACTAAAGAATTTATTAAAAAAAATGGAGAATTTACTGTAAATATTGCATTAATAGTAAATAAAATTCCGAAATTAGGCGTGATATTTATACCAGTGACGAGTGAATTATATTTTTCTTCACCACAATATGGATCACTTAAATCACATATTAAATCTAAAGATTCGTCATTATCATTGATCTTTAAAAAATCTATTAAACTTCCAATTCAAAATAACCCTAGTGAAACTTTTAAAATTACCGTTAGTAGATCTCATAAATCTGTTTTTTTCAATAAATTTTTATTGCAATCAAAAAAAAAATATTCTAAAGTTTCAATTTTAAATAAAGGTAGTTCTATAAAACTATGCATGGTTGCCGAGGGAAAGGCAGATTGCTATCCTAGGTTTTCCCCATCAATGGAATGGGATACAGCTGCTGGACAAGCAATATGTTTTAATGCAGGATACGATTTGATTGATTTAGTAACAAAAAAAAATATGGTTTATAATAGAATTAATCTTACAAATAATTTTTTTTTAGTAAAAAAAAATAATTTGAGAATAATTAATTTTAAGCCCATTAAATAATGAAAAATTGTATAATTATTCCCGCAAGATTAAATTCAAGTCGCCTCCCAGGTAAATTACTTTTAAAAATTAATAACTTATCTTTAATTGAAAATGTTTATAATAACTGCTGCAAGACAAAAAATACGGATGTATATATTGCCACAGACAATTTAAAGATCAAAAGAGAGTGTTTAAAATTTACTAAAAATATAATTATGACAGATCCCCTGCATAATTCAGGAACTGACAGAGTCGCTGAAGCAGCAGAAAAACTGAAAATTTATGAAACTATTATCAATGTTCAAGGTGACGAATTATCAGTATCAAATAAAAATATTTTGCTGTTAATAAAAGCTCTGAAAGATAATACTTCAACAATGGTGTCATTAATGACTAATCTAGGAAAGACGGAAATTGATAATCCTAATACGGTGAAAGTAATATTTAATAAACTAAATTATGCCCTGGATTTTAAGAGAAATCTTAATAAAAACAGAGCTCAATTATTAAGTCAAAATAACCCTTCTGATATATTTATAAATAAACATATAGGAGTTTACGGATTTAATATTAAAAATCTCATCAGATTTAAAAAATTGAATATGACAGATAGAGAAAAAAATGAAAAATTAGAACAACTTAGAGCGATAGAGAATAATATTCCAATAAAAATGTTTTTTGTTAATTTAGCAAAGAATAACTTTAGCATTAATAATAGATCTGATTATTTAAAAGCAAAAAAATATTTTGAAAAAAATTTTAAAAATAACTAAAAATCCTTCTAACAACTTTTTTTTAATCGCTGGACCATGCCTCATTGAGGATGAACTTTCAATATTTAAAATAGGTGAAACTCTTAAAAAAATATGCGATAATCTAGATATTCCTTTAATACTAAAAGGCAGTTTTTTAAAAGCTAACAGAACTAAAATTTCAAGTTTTTCTGGAATTGGAGATATAAAAGCTTTGAAAATTCTAAATAAAGTTGGTAAATATTTAAATATTCCAACTCTAACTGATGTTCATGAAACTAGTGATATGAAATTTGTCACTGAATATGTAGATATTATTCAAATACCAGCCTTTTTATGTAGGCAAACAAAACTAATTCAATCAGCTGCTGAAACTAATAAAATAATAAATATTAAAAAAGGCCAATTTATGAGTTCTGAAAGTATTAAATTCGCTATTGAAAAAGTTTTAATATCAGGGAATAAAAATGTAATGGTTACAGAAAGAGGAACATTATTTGGTTATAATGATCTTATTGTTGATTTTAGAGGTATAAATGTAATGAAAAAACTTGCCCCAACAGTAATAGACATTACTCATTCAATCCAAAAACCCAATCAATTAGATGGAATAACCTCAGGAAACCCAGAGTCTATTGAAACTATTGCAAAGGCTGGAATTGTAGCTGGGGTAGATGGAATATTTTGTGAAACACATCATGATTTAAAAAAAGCTAAGAGTGACAGTTCAAGTATGTTAAATTTAAATAAAATTGAAAAAATGCTTGTTACTTTAACTAAAATTCGTCAATGTATTAATAAATTAAATTAGACTTATGAAAATTTCAGTAATTGGGGGTGGTTATGTCGGACTAGTTTCTGTGACATGTTTTTCTGAGATGGGAAATAAAGTTCCAATAACAGATAATAACAATCAGAAAATTAAAGATCTAAAAAATGGAATAATTCCAATTTACGAACTAGGTTTGGAGAGTTTGATAATTAAAAATATAAATAATTCTAATTTATTTTTTACTACAAATTTTAAAGAAGGTATTAGTAATTCTGACATTATATTTATTGCAGTTGGAACTCCAATGGGAGAAGATGGATCAGCCGATTTTAGTTTAATTAAGAAAAAATTGAAAAATTCAATTATTTTTGATGGAAGGAATCAATATAATGAAGAGTATTTAAAATCAGTTGGTTTTGGTTATATTAAGATTGGTAAGTTATAAAAAATGGACAATATAAATGAAATAAGTATAATAGGACTTGGTTATGTGGGACTTCCTCTTGCTGTTGAATTTAGTAAATATTACAAAACTATTGGCTATGACATTAATTCTACTAGGATAAAAGAACTCAACAATTATGTAGATATTACTCTTGAAATTTCTAGAAAAGAATTGAAAAATGTTATTACTAAAAAAAATAAAAACTCAACTGGGCTATTTTTAAGTAATAATTTAGATTCAATTAAAAATTCAAATATTTATATAATTACAGTCCCAACTCCAATAGATAGCAGTAAAAAACCTAATTTGAATCCTTTAATAAAGGCGTCAACTGATATTAGTAAGTGTATTAAGAAAAATGATATTGTAATATATGAAAGTACAGTTTACCCTGGAGCTACTGAAGAAATTTGTGTCCCAATCTTAGAAAAACATAGTAAGTTGAAATTTAACTCTGATTTTTTTGTTGGCTACTCTCCTGAAAGAATTAACCCTGGTGATAAAAAACGTAAAATTTCTAAAATAATTAAAGTTACTTCTGGCTCAACTAAAAAAACAGCAACTGCAGTTAATAATCTATATAAAAAAATAATAACTGCTGGAACCCATTTAGCTTCCTCTATAAAAGTTGCAGAAGCATCAAAAGTGATTGAAAATTCTCAGAGAGATATCAATATTGCTTTTGTAAATGAATTAGCTAAAATCTTTAAATTATTAGATATTAATACTAATGATGTTCTTCAAGCTGCAAAAACTAAATGGAATTTTTTACCATTTAAACCTGGTCTAGTTGGAGGACATTGTATTGGAGTTGATCCTTATTATTTAGCTCAAAAAGCTCAAGATATAGGTTATTACCCTGAAATTATTTTGGCTGCAAGAAGGTTAAACGATTCAATGGGCTTTTTTATTTCATCAGAGGTTGTCAAAGAAATGATCAAAGCAGACATTAAAATTAAGAATTCTAATATTTTAGTTATGGGAGTAACTTACAAAGAAGATTGTCCAGATACTAGAAATTCAAAAGTTATCGATATAATTAATAAGCTATATGAATATAAAATTAATATTGATATATATGACCCTTGGGCAAATATTGATGAGGTTAAGCAAAAATTTAGTTTAAATATTTATAATACTTGCCCCTCCAAAAAATACAATTGTATTTTAATTGCAGTTGCTCATAAGAAATTTTTAAAATTTGATATCAATAATTATAAAGACAAAAAATGTATTATTTATGATGTAAAAGGTATATTAAATAGTTCTCAAAATATTACTTTATAAATATTTAAAATAATAAATTAAATAATAATGGATGAATATAAAACATATTGGTTCGTATTGTGTACCAAGGCTAGGCAAGAGTTAAAAGTATCAAAGATTTTAAACCGATTAGGTATTGAAGCATACACCCCAACTAAAATTGAAGTCAAAAATTGGTCTGATCGAATAAAAAAAGTTCGAACTAGTTTATTGCCTTCAATGGTTTTAGTTAAAATACCAAAAAATAAAGTAAATACAGTTTTTGATATACCAGCAGTAAAAAAGTATTTGTTTGTTAATGGTGTTAGAGCAAAAGTTTATAATTATGAAGTAGATGCTATGAAAAATTACTTGGATAGTAAATTTGAATCAGACGGGCAAATAAAAATTGGTAATAACATTAATATCCCTAATTTAAATCAATCAGGAGAAATTATAGAGGTTAATGCAAGAAAATGTATTGTTCGATTACAACTGCTGGGTGCAAAAATGTCAATTCAATTAAGTTGATTTAACTCAATATTATTTTTAATGTACAATATTTCATTGTTTTTTTTAAATAAGCTCATTAGTAATAAGTTTAATCCAAAATTTTTAATAAATATGTCGTAAAAGGATTAGTTGGCGTTATTACTTTTATTTTAATCATTTTTAATTATTTTTGTTATATAATAGTCATAATATTTAATAGCTATTTATGTGGCTTTAATCGGCGGAGCCTCGCCCGAATTATACTATTCTATTAAATAATACTTAATAAATTCAAATTAAATTTGAGTTAAGTATTTTTTTTTGTTGTGGCCTATGATATTGAAGTAAAATGTCTGTCAAATTTAAAAAGACAAAAAAATTAACTATATAATACAGTTAACAATCGATAATAAATATTATGACAAAAGTCACTAAAATAAACATAATAAGCAACGGCGGCGTATTTGGTTCTGGGGGCTGGTAGGCTTTGGAATTTAAAGACTAAAACTGAGACATATTTATGTTTTAGAAAAAATTTATATAATAAAATATTACATTACACCATCAAGAAAAAAAATAATTTCACAACATATTTAAGCTAAATTACAATTAAATTATCATTACTTTATTTATAAATAAATTTAATTAAATAATATGAGATTTTTCGTTGATACCAAAAGTTTAAATCAAATTAAAGAAGTGTAAGATCTTGGTGTAATCCTCGACATTATAAAATACCAGTCTTTAGTGTCTGAGGAAGATATATCAAAATCTAAAAAAATTTTAGATCAATATAAATTTATATCTGATATTATAGATAATAATGTATCTGCCTAAGAACACAATTTTTTGCGAGTTTTTGGTGGAAGTGTCTCTATAGTTTTAGCACCAAAAAGCTATTGCCACTAGAATTTGTATCTACTAATAATACATTTAGTGAATCTGCAAATTGCACACAGTTAACGCACAAATACGGCTTAGATATCGATGGTATTTCAGAAAAAACTCTGAAAATACTTTACAGAAAGTATATTCTTTAAAATTTACTAAAAGTTTGAAAATAATAAATAAAAAAAAACATGGAAGATTATGCTAAATGTTACATTGAGACATTTCATACTGGTATTAAAAATACAAAATATAAAATAAGTGGACAGAAACTAAATTCTAGCTCATTTTTTCATGAATTGAACGAAAAGATTAAAAATGTCAAAGAAAATGAAGGTAGACTCTTTTTCTTTGGAAACGGTGGTAGCGCTTCTTTTTCAAATCATATGGCTCTAGATTGGTCAAAAAATGGTGGAATATTAGCTTTTTGTCTCAGCGACAGTGCAATGCTAACAGCTCTAGGAAATGATTATGATTTTGAGCAATGTTTCTTAGAATTTTTAAAAATTAATTCGCCGACTTCTAATGATTTAGTAGTTACTACTAGCTCTAGTGGAAATAGTAAAAATATTGTTAAAGTTCTTGAACACTGCAAAAAAAACAAAATAAGTAGTTTCGGTATGAGTGGTTTGAATGAAGGAAATAAAACTGAAATTTTATCAGATTTTTCACTTTTTGTTCCAATGAAGACTTATGGAATGGTTGAGTGTATTCATCAACTGTTTCATCATATATTTCTAGATAATTATATGGGAATTGAAGAATGGAACAAGACGGAACCTCAAAATATGGACGCATCAAACTTTAAATTATGATCAGAGTAGGAGTAGCTGGGTAGGGTAAAATTAGAAAATTAAGAGCTAAAATTTTATCGGAAAGAATTGATTTAGAAATAGTTGGTATTTATGATCCTCAATAGTCTGATAGAAATGATGATGGATTAATGAATTGTCTTACTAAAGTTATTGAAAAGAATATTGACCCCAGAAAACATTATAAAATATACAATATTGGGAACAACAAAACTGTAAGCTTACAAGACTTTATAAATACTATTGAGATTGCTATGGGTAAAAAAGCAATTAAAAAAATGTACCCAATGCAAAAAGGAGATGTTCCAAGGACATTTGCTGATATAACAGAATTAATAAAAGATTATAAATATTCTCCTAGTACAGATATTATGTCGGGTATTGAAAACTTTGTAAATTGGTTTATGAATTACAACAAAAATAAATGATAAAAAAAATATTAGTTACAGGAGGAGCAGGATATATTGGATCGCATACTGTTATTGAATTATATAAGGTCGGATATATGCCTATAATTATTGATAATTTATGTAATACTACCGACCAAAATTTGTTTGGAATAAATAAAATTTTAAGAACTAATATTCCATTTTATAAAATTGATTGTAGTGATTTAAGTCAAATGCAAAAATTTTTTAAGACTCATAACGATATATATGCTTGTATTCATTTTGCAGCTTATAAGTCCGTTAGTGAGTCTATTGAAAATCCAAAAAAATATTATGATAATAATATTGGTTCTACTGAAGTATTATTAAAATGTTTAGAGAAAAGTAATTTTAAAAATTTAATTTTTTCTTCTTCATGTACTGTTTATGGTATGCCTGATATACTTCCAGTCGATGAAAAGGCTCCATTTAAAAAAGCTGAATCCCCATATGGTGAGACAAAGCAAAAGTGTGAAATTTTAATAAACTCAAGCTCATGTAATAGTATATCTCTAAGATATTTTAACCCTATTGGCTCTCATAATTCTGGACTAATTGGTGATTGCTCTAGTGATAATGCTAGTAATTTAGTACCAATTGTTGCAGAAGTTGCATGTGGAATCCGTGATAAATTAATTGTAAATGGAGATGATTACGATACCAAAGATGGTACTTGCATTAGAGATTACATTCATGTTCAAGATTTAGCGGTAGCTCACGTCAAAGCCTTAAATTATTTATTAGAAAACAAAGTTAAAGAGGTGTTTAATGTTGGAACTGGAAACGGATTAAGTGTTTTAGATATTATAAATACGTTTGAAGAAGTAAATAAATTGAAAGTTAATTATAATTTCGGACCAAGGAGATTGGGTGATATACAAGAAATATATTCAGATGGTGATAAAATAATGAATGTCCTTAGATGGAAAGCAGATAAAACCATTAATGAAGCTTTAATTTCAGCTTGGAATTGGCAAAAATCAAAAAAATAAATATTGATAAATATAATAATGAATACTGATGGGAGTCTTAAAAAAGATAAATTATTAAATTAGAAATCATCTTCTCAACCTTTAATCTTTTTCATGCCGGACATGTAAAGATGTTGGAAGAGATAAAATGTCAGTGTGATTATTTAATCGTAGGCTTGCAGTTTGATCCTTCAATTGATTGCACAAAGAAAACGGTCATTTACAGTCGATTATTGAGCGGTATATTCAGCTCAAAATATCCTAGCATTTAAATGAAATTGTACCGTATATAACTGAACAAGATTTGGAAGATTTTTACGTTCTTTAAAGCTCAATATTCGAATTATTGTTGATGCATATAAAGAAAAAACTATACTGGAAGATCCTGTTGTGAAAAAAAGAGAATCGAACTCTGTTACAACTCGAGAAATCAAAGATTCCCTTTGATTAGACTAAGAAAGTAAATAAAAGAAATTGAAGAAATTAAATAAGTTATGAATATTACAGTTATAGGATCTGGATATGTTGGGCTTGTCTCAGGGACATGCTTTGCAGAAATGGGAAATAAGGTCACTTGTGTAGATATAGACCCAGTCAAGATTGAAAAATTAAATCAAGGGATTATACCTATTTTTGAACCTGGTTTAGAGACCATGGTGCTGAAAAATGTAAAAAATAAAAATCTGCTTTTTACAACAAAGTTACATGAGGCTTTAAAAAGTTCTGAAATCGCTTTTATAGCCGTTGGAACTCCTATGTTTGATGACGGTTCTGCAGATTTACAATATGTATTAGCTGTAGCGAAGTCGATTGGACAGTCTATGCAAAAAAGATTGATTGTGGTTGATAAGTCTACAGTCCCTATTGGGACTGCTGATAAGGTGAAGGCAATCATTCAAAAAGAGTTAGATGAACGGAAATCTGATTTGCATTTTGATGTAGTTTCTAATCCAGAATTCTTAAAAGAGGGAGCTGCAATCGCAGATTTTATGAAGCCAGACAGGGTAGTTGTTGGTACGGATTCTGATTATGCTGAAGAAACAATGAAACAATTGTATCAGCCATTTTGTATGTCAAGGCAGCGCTTCATAACTATGGATATTCGTTCTGCAGAAATGACAAAGTATGCTGCTAATGCAATGTTAGCTACTAAAATCTCTTTTATGAATGAAATTGCTAATATTTGTGAAAGGGTAGGGGCTGATGCGAATCAAGTAAGAATAGGAATTGGCTCTGATGAGCGAATTGGGTATAGTTTTATATACCCCGGTGCAGGCTATGGTGGATCATGTTTCCCAAAAGATATAAAAGCACTCACAAAAATTGCCAAAAAAAATAATTACAATGCCCAGCTTATAAATGCGGTAGAGAGAGTAAACAACGCACAGAAATTAGTAATCGCTCAGAAAATTATAACTCGTTTTGGAGAAGATCTTACTGGCTTTACTTTTGGTATTTGGGGATTGGCATTCAAGCCAGGAACTGATGACATGAGAGAAGCACCTGCTATCTATGTTATAATGGAGTTGGTGAAACGTGGAGCTAAAATAAAAGCGTATGACCCAAAGGCTGCCAATGAGGCAAAAGAGCATTACCTGAAAGGAGTTAAAAATATAACCTATGTTGATTTTAAGTATGAAGTTTTAAAAGATTCAGATGCATTAGTATTACTTACTGAATGGAAAGAATTCCGTTCTCCAAATTTTGAAGAGATTAAAACACAATTGAAAACACCTGTTATTTTTGATGGTCGTAATCAGTACAACTCATTTAGCCTTGAGAAAAAAGGATTTGAATATAATCAAATAGGAAAAAAATAGATGAAAATATTAGTGACTGGTGCAGCTGGATTTATTGGATTTCATACTTGTTTAAAATTAGTAGACCTAGGTCATGATGTTTATGGCATTGATAATATTAATGATTATTATGACCCAAAATTAAAGTTTGATCGATTAAATGAATTAGGTTTTAGTCCAGATGCAACAAAAATCTTTAAAGCTGAAGTTAAAAGTTCTAAATTCAATTCTTTACGATTTTCTAGAATAGATCTAGTTGATCATGAAATTATTGATAATTTATTTAAACAAGAACAATTTGAAGTAGTTTGTAATCTAGCTGCTCAAGCGGGTGTTCGATATTCCATAGAAAATCCTAAATCATACATTGATAGTAACATCTCAGGGTTTATAAATATTCTTGAAGGATGTCGAAATCATAAAGTAAGACATTTAGTTTATGCTAGCAGTTCTAGTGTATACGGAGAAAATAAAAAAATACCTTTTGAAACAAATGATAATGTAGATCATCCCATTAGTTTATACGCTGCTACAAAAAAGAGCAATGAATTAATGGCCTACAGCTATGGACATTTGTATGACTTTAAAACTACTGGATTACGTTTTTTTACTGTTTATGGAGCTTGGGGAAGACCAGATATGGCTTATTATTTATTTACTGATGCAATTTCAAATAATCACCCTATTAAAGTTTTTAATAATGGTCAAATGGAGCGTGATTTTACATATATAGATGATATAATAAATTGTCTTACTAAAGTTATTGAAAAGAATATTGACTCCAGAAAACATTATAAAATATACAATATTGGGAACAACAAAACTGTAAGCTTACAAGACTTTATAAATACTATTGAGATTGCTATGGGTAAAAAAGCAATTAAAAAAATGTACCCAATGCAAAAAGGAGATGTTCCAAGGACATTTGCTGATATAACAGAATTAATAAAAGATTATAAATATTCTCCTAGTACAGATATTATGTCGGGTATTGAAAACTTTGTAAATTGGTTTATGAATTACAACAAAAATAAATGATAAAAAAAATATTATTAATTTTTGGAACACGACCAGAGGCTATCAAAATGGCCCCACTCGTAAAAGAATTTCAAAGCCATACTAATATTTTTGAAACTAAAGTTTGTGTAACTTCTCAGCATAGAGAGATGCTAGATCAAGTATTAGATTTTTTTGAGATAATTCCTGATTATGATTTAGACTTAATGAAGCCAGGTCAAAATTTATACGGATTGACATCTACAATAATTGAGTCGTTGAAGCCAGTTCTTGAGGATTGCACTCCTGATTTTGTTTTTGTTCATGGTGATACTACTACCACAATGGCGGGATCTATTGCAAGTTTCTATTCTGGTGCAAAAGTATGCCATGTAGAGGCAGGATTGAGAACAAATAATAAATTATCACCTTTCCCTGAAGAAATAAATCGTCAAATTACAAGTAGAATTTGTGATTATCATTTTGCTCCTACAGAGACTTCAAAAAAAAACTTACTTAAAGAAAATATATCTGATGGTTCAATTTTAGTGACTGGAAACACGGTGATTGATGCTTTAATTAAGTCTGTTGAAAAAGTTAATGAAGAACCTAGTCAATTAATTCAAGAACTCTCGAGGCAAATCGGAAATCAAGAAGTTGTTTTAGTAACAGGTCACCGGAGAGAGAATCATGGTAATGGATTTGAAAGAATTTGTAAAGCTTTAAAACGAATAGCTGATGATGATGCAAATCGTTTAATTATATATCCTGTTCATTTAAATCCAAAAGTCCAGGAGCCTGTAAATAGAATCTTATCAGGAGTTAGTAATGTAATCTTAATAGATCCATTAGCATATCAAGATTTTATTTGGCTAATGAACAGATCTAAAATTATTATTACAGATAGCGGTGGTGTACAAGAAGAAGCACCTAGTTTAGGTAAGCCGGTTTTAGTGATGAGAGATACTACTGAGAGACCTGAGGCAGTAGAAGTAGGGACAGTATTGTTGGTAGGCACTGATGAGGAGCTAATAGTTTCTAAAGCATTAGACTTATTAAATAATAATGATAACTTTGATAAAATGTCAAAACTTCACAATCCTTATGGAGACGGGTTGGCATCAAATAGAATTGTAGACTTTATAAAAAACATATAATAATGAACCCAGAAGTAGTAACTATAGGATTAGGATATATTGGATTACCAACATCAGCATTAATTGCTTCTAATAATACCAATGTGTTAGGAGTGGATATAAACCAGAGTGTTGTTGACACTATAAACAAAGGCAAAATTCATATTGTTGAACCAGATTTAGATGTTGTTGTATCAAAAGCAGTATCTGATGGATTTTTGAAAGTATCAACACGACCTACTGCAGCTGATGTTTTCTTGATAGTAGTTCCTACTCCTTTTAAGGGTAATCACGAGCCCGATATTTCATTTGTTGAAGCCGCAACAAAAGGTATTATTCCACTTCTAAAAAAAGGTGATTTATACATTATTGAGTCTACTTCACCAATTGGCACTACTGAGAAAATGGAAAAACTAATTTACACCACTAGGCCTGAATTAAAAGATGAGATATATATCGCATATTGCCCTGAGAGAGTATTGCCTGGAAACGTAATGTACGAACTAGTTGAGAATGACCGTGTAATAGGAGGTGTAAATCAAGCTTCTACACAAAAAGCAATCTCGTTTTATAGAAGATATGTTAAAGGTGAGTTACATGCAACAAATTCTCGTACTGCTGAGATGTGTAAATTAGTAGAAAACTCATCTAGAGATTCCCAAATAGCATTTGCGAACGAGCTTTCTCTAATATGCGATAAGGCTGATATTAACGTTTGGGAATTAATAAATCTTGCAAATAAACACCCAAGAGTAAATATCTTACAACCAGGCTGTGGAGTTGGGGGACACTGTATTGCAGTAGATCCTTATTTTATTCTTTCTGACTATCCAGCAGAGTCAAAAATGATAGGTAAAGCAAGAGAAGTAAACAATTACAAATCTTTTTGGTGTGCAGAGAAAATTCAAAATGAAAAACTTCAATTTGAATTAAAACATGGTAGAAAACCAAAAACTGCTTTAATGGGACTAGCATTTAAACCAAATATTAATGATCTGAGAGAATCTCCAGCTAAATATATTGCTCAAAAAGTTTTGCAAAACTCTAACAATGAAGAACACTTTATTGTTGAGCCTAACATTGATTCACACTCTGTTTACAAACTAACTGATTATAAGGAAGCTTCAGAAAAAGCCGATATCATTGCTTTTTTAGTAGCCCATAATGATTTTAAAGAATTAGCAATTTCGGAGGATAAGATTATACTAGATTTTACAGGAATAACAAAATAATGAATCAGATGAAACTACTGGATTGCACTTTACGAGATGGAGGTTATTACACAAACTGGGATTTTGACAAATCCTTAGTGAAAACCTATTGCAAATCAATGGAGTCACTACCTATTGATTATGTGGAAATAGGTTATAGAAGTATTCCATTAGAAGGCTATTTAGGAGAATACTTCTATTGTCCAGATTTTGTAATGAAAGAATTGAAAGAAATGATGCCATCTAAAAAGTTGGTAATTATTTTAAATGAGAAAGATATTAGAGCATCACATGTATCTGAATTGCTAAAAGCATGTAATGAATATATTTCTATGGTTAGAATTGCTATTGATCCAGCGAATTTTACAAGAGCAATTGAATTGGCTAAGGCTGTCAAGAAAATGGGCTTTGAAGTGGCATTCAATGTCATGTACATGTCGGAATGGAATGAAGACAACTCCTTTTTGGATCTGTTAGAAGGATTGGACGATGTAATTGACTATTTCTATATGGTCGATTCTTTTGGAGGTGTTTATCAAGAAGATGTGAAAGCCATAATTAGTTTGGTAAAGTCTAAGACAAATGTAAACATCGGTTTTCACGGACATAATAACTTGGAAATGGCATTGGCAAACACGATAACAGCCATAGATGAAGGATGTGCTATCGTGGATGCAACCATTACTGGAATGGGCAGAGGAGCAGGAAATTTAAGAACCGAGCTGCTATTGATCTATTTAAAAAGTAAAGGATATGAAGAAATAACATTTGGTGATTTAAGTGTTACTGTTGCCTTATTTGAAGAAATGAAAAAGGAGCACGGATGGGGAACGAACTTACCTTATATGTTCTCGGGCGCATTTTCTCTTCCTCAAAAACAAGTGATGGAATGGGTAGGGATGAATCGATATCCTTTGGCATCTATTGTGAATGCCCTTCAAAATAAAAAGAGTTTTATCGATGATAACCTTGTACTACCATCCATAGGTGCTAGTGAGTTTAGCAACAATGTTTTAATTA
>CACDER010000007.1 GCA_902551855.1 uncultured Cryomorphaceae bacterium
TTAAATTTAAATGTAAATCTCATAATATTAACCAATGGAATTTCACATTATTACATAAATATTGACTATGATAAAAATAAATTTATATTTTTAGATAATATTCCTATTTTTAAATTATGAATAAATGCAAATAAATTAGAGTATATGTTATACTTTTTAAAACATTTTAACAAAAAAAACAAAAATTGGGTAACTTTCATTCATGGTGCTGGAGGAAGCAGTTCAATCTGGTATAAACAGGTTAAAGAATTTTCAAAAACTTTTAATGTTCTTCTTGTTGACTTAAGAGGACATGGTAAATCAAAAAATCATGTATACCATAGACTTAAATCATATACATTTGAGAAAATTAGCGATGATATAATAGAAGTTCTTGATTATCTAAAAATAAAAAAAACTCATTTTGTTGGAATTTCGCTGGGGACTATTTTAATTAGAGAAATATCTGAAAGATATCCAAATAGAAGTTTAAGTATGATAATGGGTGGTGCAATCATGAAATTAAATATTAGAAGTCAAATTTTAATGAATATTGGATTTTTACTCAGATCAATAATTCCATACTTATTAGTCTACAAATTCTTTGCATTAATTATAATGCCAAAAAAAACTCATAAAAAATCTAGAATACTATTTATTAATGAAGCAAAAAAATTATATCAAAAAGAGTATAAGAGATGGTTTAGCCTTATATCTGAGATTAACCCATTGTTGAGACTTTTCAGAATTAGAGATACTGGAATCCCTACTCTATACATCATGGGTTCTGAGGATTACATGTTCCTTCCTTCTATAAAAAAATTAGTTAAAAATCATAGTTCAGCTTTGTTGAAAATAATACCTAAGTGTGGTCACGTTGTTAATGTTGAAAAACCAAACATATTCAATAAAGTTTCAATAAATTTTCTGACTAATTTAGAAAAAAAAATTACTTAATTTTTTTAATTTCAAAATCCTCATATTTAATAATCTGAACGAATTGATTCCTAGACCCATGTTCATAATTCCTAATATAATTAAAATCAAAATTATTACTTGTCAAGTTCATAGGTTCGAGATAATTTAAATTAGATACACCGCCATTTTCAATTAAATTAGATAAAAAATAGAAAGTTACATCAAACCCAGAATAAGCAAATCTAATTGAAGGAGATGACTCATAATTAGTAAAAAATTTTGATTCAAAATATTTGGTTAGTTTGTCGTTATATGAAATCATCCCAGTATTAGGTATATGAACATTTAAATTCATCAAATAATTAATATCTAAGTTTTCAAATAAATACCAATTTGAGAGTCCAAATACAGTTATTTTTGGGTCTCTAATTGCGTTAAGTTTAGTTAGTATATCAGTTACAAAGTCAATTTCTTTTGATGAAACTATAATAGTATTTTCACAAAGGGTATCTATTTCATGATGAATAGAATCAATTACGTTAGACTGAACAATGATTTCTTTGAAATATATGGAATCAAAATTAAAGGATGAAATAAACCAATCTCTTAAATTAAAGTCATCATTTTTTCTTCTAATTAGTGTGATATTGTTGTTTTTATAATGTTTAAAAATATATTCAGATAAGAAAGTGAGCTGTCTTTTTTGAGATGTCAGAGTTTGAAAGGTATTTGGTAAATCTTTTAATAAATCAGATTTAGTTGAAAAAGGTGAAATTAATGGAATTTTTTTTCTATTCAGTACTCTAGCTGCAACTTTAAAATTTGAAGAGTAAAAAGGCCCAATAACTAAATCAAAATCAAGAAATTTTTTATCAGAGACTATTTCAAATGTTTTTTTAGTACTATTTTCTGTGTCAAAAACATGTATATTAATGTTTTTGTGAATTTTTGAAAGTGAGTCTATAGCAATTTTAGCTCCAGCATAAAAATCCAAAGCATAAATAGATTTTTGATAAATTTCTGGAAATTCTGTAAAATTAGATGATAATTTTAAGGAGTCATTTATTTGATAATACAGGGGAAGTAAAAAAGCTATATTATAAAAATCTTTCTTTTTAAAATTTTTACCATTTTTTTTAAAATTAAATTCATTATAATTATCTTTAATTTCCTCAGTTACAAAGCCTGGCACGTCTAGTTTTGGTATTTTTATATATTTTCCAGCTCTAAATCCATCATTAAGTTGTGGATTTAATTTTAATAAATCCTGTTGAGATACACCAAATTTATTTTTGATCGAATAAAAAGATTCTAATGGTCTGACCCTATGCATTGAATAAACAACAGTATCAATATTTTCATATTGTATAGGAATAACTAGATTCATACCTTGTCTTAAACCTGAATTACATTCAGGATTAATATCAATTAATTTTTTAATTGATATATTATATTTTTTTGATAAACTGTAAAGTGTTTCATTTTTACTTACTACATGTAATTTTTGAGCATTGGATGTAATACTAAAAATTAACAAAGTGAATAAAAATAAAAAAGATCGCATTTTAAGTTTTAGTTTTATGTAAACAAGTTTAATTACTAATTAAAAAAATAATCAATACCAAAATTTAAATTTCTTTTTAAAATTGGATTTTCCTGCCAAATTAATATATTTTTGTTTAATATGTTATTTAGTTCCAAATAAAATATCAACTTTTGACTTTTATTAAAACTAACTCTTGAATTTATATTTAGAATTCCATCTAGTTGATCCCAATTATTTTTTGAATCAAAATAATCAACTAATATATCTCTTTTTGACAGATAAGTTGAATTTGTACTTAAATAGAACTTATCAAAAATTTCATAGTTTATAAAAAATCCAAATTCATACTTTGGGACATAAGATACTCTTTTCATTAATCTTATGTCTGAAATAAATAGTATTTGAAGTTTTTCATCAATATTATAGTCTAATTCACTTCTAATATTCAACCAATTAAGTTTGGTGTAATTAAAATCAGTATTAAAATTGGATGAACTATAATTGTGAACGAAAAAAAGATAATTATTGTGAAAATTAGCTTGTGTTGAGATGTTATATGATAAATTTTTGATAAAAACTCCTTGCAAACCAAATCTAAAATTATAAACATTATTTAATCTCAAATTAGTTAGTGAATTTAATTTCTCATAATTATATGGATTAATAATAAATATATCTGAGAAATTATATAATTGCCTTTCACCCTTTAAATTTAAATAAGCATATAAATTGTTTTCTAGAACTTCATAGGTAAGGTTCAAAAATGGGAATACTTTTAAAGAATTTAAATAATTAAGACTGATACCATAAGTGATTTTAGTATTTGAACTTACAATTTTAGATTTAAAATTAGATGTTAGATTAGTGAAATCTCTGTCATTACTTCTCTGAAAAGATATATTAGAATCAAAAAAAATATTTTGATTATAAATTTTAAAATTAATTTTAGAGATTAAAAAGTTAAAATTATATTCTTTAACGTTATTGTAATGATTGAAATAATATGAATTAAATTTCAAACTCAAGGGTTTATTTTTTATAGATTTATATATGTTTATCCCCGAATTAAAAGTTATTTTTTTGTTATCAATAATTTTATTTTCATCATTGAATCTATATATGTCTTTGATAAATAAATTTGAATAAAAATCATTTTCTATATTTTTTTTCAAATAAGTTGTTCCAATTAAAAAATTACTGAACTTATTCGATTTATCATTCATAATTAATGCATTTTTAAAATCAATTATATAATCAAAATAGGAGTTTGATTTGCTATTATTTTGATAATTAAGAGAAAAATTTGAATTTACAAAATTACCAATTCTAATAGATGCAACATTTTCAAGATTTTCAAATTTATCAACATTTAAATTATTATCAAATGTATTTTCTTCAAAAAAAACATCCTGATTAACGTAAAAATTTTTTGTTATTATATCATAAATAAAATTTGTATCAATTTTAGTTGAATCAATAAAAAGAGGTTGAAAATTAATTTTATTAGCATATGAAATAATTGGATTGAAATTTTTAATAATATCAATTTCATAATTTTTAAAATCTTGACTACATAAGAAAATTGAATGGAATAACATTAGTACTAAAGTTATATTTTTCCTCATTGACTTAAAATTATAAAGAGTCATTTTGAATTTCATTTAAATTAATATTAAAATTATTTTGATCAATAATTAATTTAACTTCATTAATTATTTCTAATTCGTTTGAAGTTTCTAAAATTTGATTTAAAATATATTCTGATTGAAACAAATCTTTTTCAGATAAATAATTTTTAGATAAAACAATAAGTGACTTAGAAAGCCAATATTTGTAATTTGGGAGTAACCTTGATTGATCAAAAATAATTTCTTTAGACTTTGAAATATTTTTTTCTAGGTAATTAAATAGTGACAAATGATACATTGCTTCAGCTTTCATTTCTCCCTGAGATTTTTGATTTAGTAATTCATATATTTTTTTGGATGATTTAAAATCATTAATTAAATAATAGGCTCTAGCAATTTTTAAATTCAATTGTTGATTTAATTGTTCATCAATTTTACCTGAGTTTATTAATTCTTTTGACTCTTGTATAACTTTTTCAAGATTATTAAGTAATTCGTAACAATTAATTAAACCTTTCTTAGCCTCAATTTGCTCGTTAACTGATGATGAAAGTGAATCCATAACTAAGAAATTTTTAATAGACTTTTGATATTCCTTTTTATTAAAAAACTCGATAGCTAATTGATGATGAGAATATAGCAAATAAGAATTATTCTTAGATTTACTCAATATTTCTAAAGATTTAATTGCTCTATCAATACTATCAATAATTTTGGAAGATTTTGCTAAATAATAATGCGCTGATAAAGAAAAAAGACCTCCAGGAAAATTAGTAATATATTGGTTAAGTTTTTTGAAGGCAATATCATAATTACCTTTTAAATATTGTAATTCAGCAGATTCAAAAGATAATGAATCAATAGAATTATTTGATATGTCGTAGAAATCTAATTTTTCTACCCATTTAAAAAAATTATTAATTTCACCAATTTCTACATAAGCTCTTTTTGCATTATTAACTGCTTCTGTTGCAATTCTTTTTGAAGGAAATTCATTTACTATCTCTTGAAATAACTCTATTGACTTATTATTATTATTATTATTATAAAAAACTAGAGCTAATTTCATTTTAGCTTCGTAAAATATGGTACTACCAGAAAAATTACTAATAATCTTTTTAAAATATTTTATAGAATTTAAATTATCTTTAAGATGAAAATATGATTCACCAATTTTAAATAAAACTTTATCTAAATATTTTGAATCACTAAATTTTATTTCAAAATCTTTAAAATTACTTATCACTGAATTATAATCTTCAACTAAATACTGGCATAGTCCAACTTGATATAAACAATAGTCTGAATTAATTAAATTTAAATTATATGATTGCATATAATTTTCAATGGATGCATCATAATTTTTTAATAGAAAATTAATATCACCGATTCTAGTATATGAGTCACTAATTAAACTCTTATCTTTTGAAATAGAAACGTATAATTTGAAATATTTTATTGATTCTTTATAATCCTTAAGTTTCAATTTTGAATAACCCATATTATAGATTGATAATTTATATTCATCTGAAAAAAAGTTTAAAGTATTATTTCTGTAAGTTTCAAAATTTTTGAATGCTTCTTCATAATCACCGATTCTATAAAATGCTTCAGCTTTCCAATACGTTGAAAAGGAATAAAAATTGTTATCAATATCGTACTCTAGAGAAATATTAAAATATTTAATCGATTCATTATATTTTTGATCATTAAAAAGTTGAACTCCTCTAAAATATGCAATTCTCTGATATTTAATTTTATTTTTTAAATCATTATTGTTGTGCAAATCAATAATCTTAAGAGCATTTTCATAATCTTTGTTATCCAAAGAAATATCAATCAAAAGATCATATGCTTCATCCATATACTCTGAATTTGGATAACTAATAATAAAGTCCTCAAGAATTTTAGATGAATTCTCAAAGTGATTTCCAATTTCATAAGAAATTTTTGCATAGTTAAAATATGAAAGTTCTTTTATTGTACTATCATAGTTAAAACTTGAGGCGGATTCAAATGCATTTTTAGCTGATTCTTTATCTCCCAACTTGAGATAACAATTAGCTAAATAATAATTAGTGTTCTGATCAAGGCTATCATTAGTATTTACAACTTTATTGAATAAAACTAATGCATTTTCATATTTAGATAACTCATAATAATTTCTTCCTAATAAATAGTTACCAATAGGATCTAATTTCCCTTTATTTTTGATATAATTGTCAAAATAATCTATGGATTTGTTATATTTCTTAAGATAATGATAAGCTTCACCCATTAATTTATTTATTTCAATATTTTGATTTTTACTAATATATTTTGCTTCAATAAAAATCATTTTTTCATATTCTTTTTGATAACAAAGTATATCCAAAATTGGAAAAATTAAACTATTAATATTCCATTCTGCATCAATTAACTGTAACAAATATTTTTTAGCTGATGAAAGATTTCCAATTTTATATGATAATATTGCAAACATATATTTTGAAAAATTTTGATAATCAGAATCAATATCTAATAATTCATAAAATAATTTTAGTGACTCATCGTATTTACCTATTTTATATTTTGAAAATGCATTATTAAATTTCAAACTGTATATATTTTCAATGGTTAATTTATCCAACAAAATATCATCATAAATTTCTGAGGACTCTGAATATTTTTTTTCATAAAAAAAAATATCCCCAAGATTTATTTTTGCATTATCTAATAATGGGAAGTTTGAATTTTCTTCGATAAAATTTATTAATCGTAATTTATTATCAAATTCATTTTGTTTAATATTTGAGAGTATATTATAATATTCAGTGTATGAATAATATAGGCTGTTATTATTTTTTAAATTATTTTTTAGATTTTTAAAGCCTAACTCAGACTTAAAAAAGGATTTTTTTTGAAATTCAAATATAGCATCATCAAACTTAAAAATATTATCATTTAAATTTTGAGAAAAAGATATTTTTGAAATTAAAATTATTATAAATAAAATTCTCATAAAATAATTTTACTAAAAATAAAAAAACTTATAACTTAAATTTTTAATGACAAATTAACTTATTAACCATATATAGTTAATTTAAATCTTCTAATTTTTAAGGAACGTTAAACATTTAGATTAAATATGAATTTTAATTATTATGAATATATTATTTTAGTTATATCAGGAATATTTGCTGGTTATATTAATATTTTAGCTGGTAATGGATCTATATTTACTCTTAGTTCACAGATTTTACTCGGAATTCCTATAAATATAGCTAATGGTACTAATAGAGTTGGAACAGTAATTCAATGCCTTGTGGGTATTTATCACATGAAAAAACATAATAAATTTAAAAATTTACTTAAACAAAGTTTATTTTACGTTATTCCCACTTTGATTGGAGGAATTATTGGAGCAAAAATTGCTACAGAAATTGATACAAATTATTTTGAAAAAATAGTATGTTTTATTATGATAATTTTACTTATTATTATCTTAACTAAACCTAAAATTTGGTTAAGAGTAGAATCATTAGAAAGAAAAAAAAATATCCTTTTGAATCTTTTTATTTTTTTTATTATTGGTATTCATGCGGGATTTATTCAAATTGGTATGGGAATATTATTAATATCGAACCTAGTTATAGTGAATAAATACAATTTAACTGAAAGTAATATCATAAAAATTTTAATTACAACTTTTTTATTAATTCCAATAACTGTATACTATGCAATAAATAAACAAATATTTTATTTTCCAGCACTATTTTTATCTTTTGGTCAAGGAATTGGATCTTGGTTGGCTTCAAAATATGCATTCGGAAATTCTAAAAAACAAAATATTTGGATAAGACGAATATTAATAATAATGATTTTATTAACTATTTTACAAATATTTAAATTTATGTAAATGGAAAAATTTTGGTACGAAAATTGGTTTGACTCGGAGTATTATGAAATCTTGTATAAAAAAAGAAATTACTCAGAAGCAAAAATATTTATAACTAATATTTTCAACCATCTTAATATTAAGTTGAACTCTAAAATTTTAGATATCGGTTGTGGAAAAGGAAGACATTGTTTTATTTTATCTAAAAAAGGATTAAAAGTTGATGGAATTGACCTATCATCAAGAAATATTAATTATGCAAAAAAAAAAGAAAATAAAAATTGTAGTTTTTATGTACATAATATGATTAATTCATTTAAAAAAATGGAATATGACTATGTATTCAATATTTTCACAAGTTTTGGATATTTTAAAACATTTCAAGATAACGAGAAAGTATTCAAATCATGTGTAAAAAACTTAAAAGATGATGGAATATTTATATTAGATTTTCTTAATTCTGAATATATAGTCAAAAATTTAATTAAATCTGAAACAAAAAAAGTAAGCAAAATTGAGTTTAATATTAAAAGAGAAATAACAAAAGATCAAATTATTAAATATATAAACATTAGAGATTGTGATAAAGTTTTTAACTTCAAAGAAGAAGTTTTTAAATTATATCTTAAAGACTTTAAAGAAATGGCAACACGACAGGGACTCAAAATACATAATATATTTGGAGATTATAAATTAAATAAATTTAAACCTGAAGAATCGAAAAGGCTTATTTTGATAATGAAGAAACTGAATCAATCAATCTTATAATATTTTAGAAGATATCTTTTATCTTTAACGGATAAATTTGATTTTAATATTTGAAGTTTTAAAATATTAGACTTACTTTCATTATCAAAATTATATTTATCCATAAATTCGTCAATTTTTAAAATAATTTTTTCATTGTTATCTTCTACTATCAAAGCTTTTTTAATTAAATTTTCCAAAAGTAATAATTCCTTACCAGCTTTAATTTTTTTAAATTGATCATTTTTTTTGGAAAAATTTAAAGAATCTTCGATGTCAATTTTGATTTTGCTTCTGCTATTTTTCTGGCAAGATAGAAGAAAATTAAAACAAAAAAATGTTAAAAATACTATTCTCACAAACTATTCTTTAACTTCTTCAAAATCAACATCTGTTACATCCTCAGAATTATCTTTTTCATCTGCATGTTTTTTTTCAGCTTCATCTTTTGGTTGACTGTTTTTTGAGTACATATCTTGACTGGCAGCTTGAAAAATAGTATTTAGCTTATTCATTGCAGAATCTATAGATTTAATATCTTCAGATTTCTGAGCACTTTTTAATTCTGCTAGAGCATCTTCAATAGGTTTTTTCTTATCAGAAGGAAGTTTATCACCAAATTCTTTAAGTTGTTTTTCTGTTTGAAAAATTGTTTGATCAGCTAAATTTAACTTATCTACTTTTTCTTTTGATTCTTTATCTTTGTCTTCATTTGCTTTTGCTTCATCTTTCATTTTTTTAATTTCTTCATCAGTTAATCCTGAAGATGATTCAATTTTAATGTGTTGTTCTTTTCCTGTGGATTTATCTTTTGCAGACACTTTCATTATTCCATTTGCATCTATGTCAAAAGTAACTTCAATCTGAGGAACTCCTCTCTGAGCTGGTGGAATATCTGTCAACTGAAATCGACCGATAGTTTTATTATCCTTAGCCATTGATCTTTCTCCTTGAAGAACATGGATATCAACTGCTGGTTGATTATCTGCAGCAGTAGAAAAAATCTGGGATTTATTAGTTGGAATTGTGGTATTGGAATCGATTAGTTTAGTAAAAACACCTCCCATTGTTTCAATTCCTAATGACAAAGGTGTAACATCTAAAAGTAATACATCTTTAACTTCTCCCGTTAAGACTCCTCCTTGAATTGCTGCTCCTATTGCAACAACTTCATCAGGATTGACTCCTTTGGATGGTTTTTTTCCAAAAAATTCTTCCACTATTTTTTGAATAGCAGGAATCCTTGTTGATCCACCAACTAAAATAACCTCATCTATATCAGATTTATCTAAACCAGAGTCACTCAAGGCTTTTTTACAAGGTTCAATTGATCTTTGAATTAACGAATCTGAAATCTGTTCAAATTTTGATCTAGTTAATGTTCTGACTAAATGTTTAGGCCCAGAATCAGTAGCTGTAATATAGGGAAGATTTATTTCAGTTTGTGTTGATGAGGATAACTCCACTTTAGCTTTCTCTGCAGCCTCCTTAAGTCTTTGCAATGCCATTGAATCACTTCGAAGATCTATGTTCTCCTGATTCTTGAACTCAGAAGCTAACCAATCAATTATAACTTTATCGAAATCATCACCTCCTAAATGTGTGTCACCATTCGTAGATTTAACTTCAAAAACTCCATCACCTAATTCCAAAATAGAAATATCAAATGTTCCTCCACCCAGATCAAATACTGCAACATTGATATCTTTATTTTTTTTATCTAAACCGTATGCCAATGCAGCAGCAGTTGGCTCATTAATAATTCTCTTGACTTTTAAACCAGCAATCTCTCCTGCCTCTTTTGTGGCTTGCCTTTGCGAATCATTGAAATAAGCTGGAACCGTCACAACAGCTTCAGAGATTTCTTGACCAAGATATTCTTCGGCTGTTTTTTTCATTTTTTGTAAAACCATAGCTGAAATCTCTTGTGGGGTATATAACCTACCATTTATATCTACTCTGGGAGTGTTATTATCTCCTTTTGTGACAGAATATGGTATGCTACTTATATCATTTTTACAATTATCAAAATTTTCTCCCATAAATCTCTTAATGGAATATATTGTTTTTTTTGGATTTGTAATTGCTTGTCTCTTAGCAGGATCTCCTACTTTTCTTTCACCTCCCTCTACAAATGCAACAATCGAAGGTGTTGTTCTCTTCCCTTCAGCATTAGATATTACTACAGGCTCGTTACCTTCCATAACAGAGACGCAAGAGTTTGTAGTACCTAAATCTATTCCTATTATTTTACTCATAATTAAATTTTTAAGTTTTTATTATTCAAACTTAATTAAGCAATTTTTGTGCCAAAATAATTTTACTAGTATAATAACATAAAATGACATTTTTTTTATGATTATTTGTGACAACATAATGACAAAATGTCTTAAAATTAATTGTAACTTATTAAAATTTCACCTTGATCATTTAATCTAAAATAACCAAAATTGAGGGGCTTAGTGATTGAATTCAGTGAAATTGAATCGTTAGTAACATTGTTGATTTTAACATTTTCAACTATATCATAATTTCTAGATGAAAAAATCCCAAGACCATTTTGAATATTTGAATATTCAATTTTTTCAAGAACAAATGAGTTTGAATTTTGATTTGATAAAATCAGAGTTGACAAATCAACTCCGGCAGATAGTAATTCAAAGGTCATACATGAATGAGATATTACAACTGACCCTGTTCCAGAATTGACTGCCTGTGTTCCATAAACATATCTTCTTAAATTTGGATCAACATCTATATTTGAAATTAAAAAAGAGTAGAATTGACTAGGATCAATAATATATGACATATTTTCATTGCCATTCAAATTTGACGATTGAAAAAATGGAAATTTCCACTCTAATTCTTTATGAATTGTATCAGACTCGTTAAAAATAGAAAATTCAACATATTTGAAAATGACCTTTAACTCGAATAAATTTGATCCTGGGGAAGTTATCCATTCAGCTTTGGAATTAAATGAGTTATTGATAATATTTAATGCTGAAAAACTATTGGGTTGTATTAATATACTGGGCATAATAATATCGATAGGATCCGAATAAGCAAGAATTGTGTCATTTTCATTATCAATAATTTCAATTGAGTATTTGACAGAAGAATTTAATTCTGAATTTAAAGCATATAGTATTTGATTTGGACTATGAAAAAATCCTTCAGGTTTATTAATATTGAATACTGGCTCGAGAAAATGAGTATTTTGAGTTATCCAACCTTGAGTAAAAGTATTATTGTCAAATTCCCAGGTTTTTTCATGAACCATAACTGATATCGATTCAGGATTATAATGAATTGAATCAAAATTTGATGCAAAAGTCATTACATCACCTTGACCCAAAAATACCTTGTTGACTTTAAGATAATTTATAGAATCTTTTTCATTAAAAATCCCAAAAACTACTGGGATACTCTTCCAATCTGATAGTATATTTAATTCATTTTCACAAGAGAAAAATGAAAGAAATAATATAGTTAAAACAATAGTTTTTTTCATGATTGGACAAAGGTATAATATTTTATTACTTTTACAGAATTATATTTGATGTTATGTATAAAGTTTGTTTGAACCTATTTCTTTTTTGCCATTTTTTTTCATTTGGTCAATCTACATTAAAAACTAATCTTAATCAGATTATGATTAATGAAGAATTTGATTCCGTTTCAAATTATTGGCCAATTGAAACTAATGATGATAATTTTTTTGTTTTTGATGAAGGAGAATATTTCATGAATAGAGCAAAGGATCAGCCATTTGCTGTTATGCTTAATTATAACAATACTTTAGATACATTTAGTATTTATTCATCAATGATGCTTGGACCGACAGAAAATATTAATCAAAGTATTGGAATAATATTTAGAGCAAGTAAAAATGGTCAAGTTGCCTTCATATTTGAAGTGAACAAATTCCGAAGATTCAGAATTAGAAAAATAATAAATAAAGAAAATATAATTATAAGTAATGAAGGTAAAGATGGATGGATCAAAAATGAAAAAATTAAAGGAATAAACTACTTTAACACACTCAACATTAGATCTAATGGTCAAGAACATGATTTTTTTATAAATAACGATTATGTTTACTCATTTAAATTAGATTCAATTAATGTTGGTAATTTTGGAATATATATCGGTCCAAAAACAAAAGCAAAAATTGATTATTATAAAATCTATACACATGAATTATATAGAGATAAATCAAAAATTTATCTATCTGATTCTGAAATTAAAAAATTAATAAATGAAAATAAATATTTAACAAAACAACTAGAGCTATCACTTGATGCAAAAACACTTGAGTATCAAAATGCAATTAAAATATTAGAAAATCAAATTAATAACTTAAATAAAATTAATCTAAAATTAGATAATGAAAATATTAATTATGCAGTAATTAAAAATGCTATAGATACTAACCAGTTAGATATTTTAATTAATTTGAGTAAAAAAGTTATTTCTAAAACTTTGGAAAATAGACAACTTCAAATTGAAAAAAAATTGTTCAAAGATTCTTTAATCAAGTTAAAAAACGAATATGAAAATTTTGAAATTGAATTACTAAATAAGGTAATAGAAAAAAAAATTCATGAAGAACAATTTATCGACTCCATACTTAATAAATATTGCGTCATTGATTCTAACTTCAATAAAAATATCAATAGTTTAAGTGACACAATAAATCGTTATCACAAACCAATAAAAAATGAATACTAACAATAAAAAAAAATTTAAAAAAATTACTACTAATGCTCTTCTTGAAATGAAAATTCAAAAAGAAAAAATTTCTATGTTAACAGCTTACGATTTCACAATGGCTAAAATAATTGATTCTTCAGGAATTGATATAATATTGGTTGGAGATTCGGCATCAAACATTATGGCAGGTCATGAAACAACATTACCAATAACTTTAGATCAAATGATTTATCATGCAAGTTCTGTTGTCAGAGCCGTTAAAAGATCTCTTGTAGTAGTTGATCTTCCATTTGGAAGTTACCAGGGAAATTCTAAAAGAGCTCTAGATTCAGCGATTAGAGTTATGAAAGAATCTGGTGCCCATTCTGTAAAATTGGAAGGTGGAACAGAAATTATTGAGTCAATTAGCAGAATACTTAAAGCCGGTATACCAGTTATGGGTCACTTGGGCTTAACACCCCAATCAATTTATAAATTTGGTACATATTCTGTTAGAGCAAATAATAGTGATGAAGCTCAAAAATTGATTCATGATGCTATAAAACTCGAAGAATGTGGCTGTTTTGCAATTGTTCTTGAAAAAATTCCAGCAGAATTAGGAAAAAAAGTCGCTGAAAAAGTTAAAATTCCCATCATTGGAATTGGAGCAGGTTCAGGAGTCGATGGTCAAGTTCTAGTCACACATGACTTAATTGGAATGAATAATGAATTTAACCCAAGATTTATAAGAAGATATCTTTCACTTTATGATGATATTTCAAATGCTGTCAAGCATTACATTGAAGATATTAAAAATCTAAATTTTCCAAACAACAAAGAGCAATATTAATGATTGATATTCTTTATGAAGATAATCACCTAATAGCAATTAACAAAAAATCTGGTTATTTAGTTCAAGGTGATAAAACAAAAGATAAACCTTTATCAGAATTTGTTAAAGATTATATAAAAATTAAGTACAATAAACCTGGTAAAGTATTTTGTGGAGTTATTCACAGAATTGACAGACCAGTTAGCGGAGTTGTTCTATTCGCAAAAACAAGTAAATCTCTCGCTAGAATGAATCTTTTATTTAAAGAAAAATTAGTAAAAAAAGTTTATTGGGCTTTGACTGAAAAAAATAAAATAAATGATTATGGTGAATTAAAAAATTATTTATTCAAGAAAGAAAAAATTAATAAATCATTTATTTGCAAAAAAAATTTTAAAAATTCTAAAATAGCAATCCTAAATTATAAAATTTTAAAAAGACTAAATAATTATTTTTTGATGGAAATAACCCCTGTAACGGGAAGACATCATCAAATTAGAGTTCAGTTATCAAATATTAATTGCCCAATAAAAGGTGATGTGAAATATAATTCTAAAAGACCAAATAAAGATAAATCAATTTGTTTGCATGCAAAAAAAATAAGTTTTATTCATCCAATTAAGAAGATAAATGTAGTAATTGACACTCCCTATCCAAAAAATTTTTCAATTTTAAATTAATTATTTAAAAAAAAATTATTTAAAAAATTTTCAAAAGTTTCCTGAGTTGATTCAACAGGAGAATATCCTAATTCAGTCTTTATTTTTGTTATGTCAAGACTTACAGAAAAATACAAAACTGCTATACTATAGGTCATTAAAGTTGGTTCATTTGATTTTTTTGAAGTAATAATTTCATTAAGTTTAGCAAATGAATATGCAAGAAAATATGGTACACTTTTTAGTTTAGGGTTATAACCTAATTTAGTGAGAATCCATATGATTTTATCCCATAAATTAACAGTCTCATCATTAGTAATGTTGTAGATTTTTTTATTAGCAATTTCCTTTTTAATTATACATAGACTAATTGCATGACATAAATTTTTGATTGAAGTAAAATCAATGATATTTTTTCCATTTCCAATAATTTTTAATCTTTTTTGTTTAAAGGCCTTGATTAATCTTGGGAACACAACTGTATCATTTTTACCAATTATTGCCCTAGGTCTCAAAACAGTCACATATTTGTCTTTAGATTGATTTAAAACTAATTTTTCAGAATCATATTTTGTTTTAGAATAAAAATTACTAAAATTTTTAGTATTTACATTTTGTTCTTTGATATTAAGTTGATTTTTATAGTTAAAATAAATATTTGCTGAAGAAATATATATAATTTGACTTTGGTCACTTAAAACATTTAATATATTTTTAGTTGCTAAGACATTTGCTCTATAAAAAGAATTATATGTCCCCCATATTGATGATTTAGCTGCACAATGAATAATTAAATCATGTCCTTTTAAATTATTATTTACAAAATTCAAATCCTCAAGATCTCCAACAAATATATTAAATCCTTCTTGAATTAATTTTTTGGATTTTAAATAATTCCTTCCAGTGCCGTGAACATTTGATTTGCCAAATTTTAGTGACAAAAATCTTAAAATCTCTCCCCCAACAAAACCAGTTGCACCTGTAATTAGAATTTTCATTTTATATTTTTAAAAAGGGTCCACATCAACTTTAATTTTTAAGCCTCCAAATTTATTGCTTTTAATACATAATTTAATGATTTTCTTTAAATTTATTTTAATTTTAGTTAAAGATATCTTATCATTGATTTTTATTAAAACTTGTTTGTGGTATTCCCCCTTTAATCTCTCGATTAATGGATACTCAGGACCAAGAAAATCCTCTAAAATATTCTTAAGTTTATCTTTAAAATAATTTGAAGCCAGATCTAATTTATCTTTCCTTTTATGTATAAGAAAAATATGGATCAATTTATAATATGGAGGATATTTGAATAATCTCCTTTCAGTTAATTGATTTACAATAAACTGTTTATGATTATTATTTAGAAAATTTAAAATTACTTTATGATTAGGTTGAAATGTTTGAATTATCACTTTACTTCCATTAACTCTTCTACCAGCTCTTCCTGCAACTTGAGTTAACATTTGATAAGCTCTTTCATTTGATCTAAAATTAGGATAATTAATTAATTGATCAGAATCAATAATACCTACTAAACCAATATTTGTAAAATCTAATCCCTTTATTATCATCTGTGTTCCAACTAATATATCTATTTGGTTAGCTTGAAACTTAGTGAAAATTTTGTCAAATGAATTTTTTTTTCTAGTAGTATCATAATCCATTCTTTGAATATTTTTTGTAGGAAAAAGCAGTTTTAAATTTTCTTCAATTTTTTCTGTACCATAACCAAAAAATTCAATATTTGAACTTTTACAATCATAACAAATTTCAGAACAATTTTCTTCAAAGCCACAGTAGTGACATCTTAGGATATTTTTGTATTTATGATAAGTCATTGAAACACTACAAAACCTACATTCAGTGATTTTTCCACATGAATTACATCTTTGATTTAAAGCAAATCCTCTTCTATTTTTAAATAAAAGTACTTTTTGATTTTTTTTTAAAATTTTGTTTATTTCATCGATTAATTTTTTCGAAAAAATTCCAATCATATTGTTTTTTCTTAAACTATCTACTAAATTGATAATTTTGACTTGCGGAAATTTAAAATCACCATATCTTTTATTCAAATAAAAGATATCATATTTATTTTTATTTGAATTATACAAACTTTCAATAGATGGAGTTGCTGAACCTAAAATGACTTTTGCTCGATAAATTTTACCCATATAAACAGCTAAATCTCTTGCATTATATCGAGGTGAGGGAGATTGTTGCTTATACGATGTTTCATGTTCTTCATCAACAATTATGAGTTTTAAATTTGAGAAGGGAAGAAATAATGATGATCTTGCTCCAACTACTATCTTAATATTATTATTTTTAATTAAATCAATCCATAAAATTTTTTTTTCATGCAAACTTTGCTTTGAATGAAAAACACCAATTTTATCGCCGAACATACTCATTAATCTGGATACTAAATGAGTTGTTAATGCGATTTCAGGAACGAGAAATAGAACTTGGTTATCATTTTTAATTTGTTTATCAATAAGATGAGAATACAACTCTGTTTTACCACTTGAGGTTACTCCAAAAATTAATGAAACATTTTTTTTTGATTGAATTATTTTATCAAAAACAGATTTTTGTTCATAGTTTAATTTATATAATGGTTGTTTTTTAAGTTTAAATGAATTGAGGTTATTGTAATCTTTAAATTTAATATTTATAATATTTTTTTTTACTAGAGATTTAACAATAATTATATTAAAATTATATTTTCTTAGGAATTCTCTCAAAATCACATCTTTATTTAAATTCTGTTGAAAAAAAATATCTAAAAATTTTTTTTGTTTAGGTGAATTGTGAAATTTATTAAGACTATCGTATGCACTTTTATTATCCAAATTATCTGATAACTCAATTATTTCTCTCTTATTAGATTCATTAAAACTTATAAAATTATCTTCAATATTTATATGACCTTTTTCTAATAATCTAATTGAAGTTGAAAATGCATTTGAATTTATTTTTTCAAGTAATTTTATTTTAACCCACCCATTATTTATTAGAAAACTTATGATTTTTTTTTCATCTTTAGTGAAATTAAATCTATCAAAATTAGATTTATTATATTCAATTTTAGTCTCACTTGATAATTTTAAAAATGATGGTACTGCACAATTCATAACTTCCCCAATTTCACATAAATAATATTCAGAAATCCAATTCCAAATTTCTAATTGAGTTTTGAGTATTAATGGTTTGTCGTCAATGACACTAATAATTGATTTTACATTAAAACTGGGTATTTCATTATGAATCTTATAAATAATAGCAGTATAGAATTTTTTTTTTCCTAGTTTAACTATTACTCTTTTTCCAATAGAAATGTCATTAATTAACTCACCTTCAACAGAATAAGTTAATTTACCAATGGTAATAGGTAAAATTACTTCTACGAATATTTTTTGTTTTTTCAATTAATTTTTGAGCCTTTATATATTTTATAATTTAAATATCTACATTCTAATTTTCCTTGGTAAAGCTTTATTTTTTTTGAAGGTTTTAATCTAATTTTTTTAATTGATTCTAAGTTAGAACTAATTATCCAGACATCTGAACCAATAAATTTATTTTTTATTAAATCCCCAATATTTTTATAAAAATTATCAATATTTTCTTTTAATCTAATTCCATAAGGAGGATTAATTATGATATGTTTTTTTATAATTGAACTTGAATTAAAAAAATTTTTGTTTGATATTTTTATTATTGAATTTAATCCGGCATTGAGAATATTTTTTTTTGCTATTTCAAAAATTTTATTATTGATTTCATAGCCAGTAATTTCAATTTCACTTTTCCTAATTTTATTATTTTGACTTTTGACGATTAAGTTCCATAAGTTCTCATCAAAATCTATCCAATTTTGAAAAGCAAATTTTTTCCTATTAATTTGAGGAGGAATATTCAAGGCAATCATAGCAGCTTCAATTAACACTGTTCCTGAACCACACATACCATCAAATAATGGTTTTTTTTTATCCCATCCACTAATTAAAACTAATCCAGCAGCTAAAACCTCAGACAAAGGAGCTAGGCCTGTATTTAATCGATATCCTCTTTTATGAAGGGAATCTCCTGAACTATCTAATGAAATAGTGCAGGTATTTTCGTGTAAGTATACATCAAAAACTATTGTTGGATTTGCTAAATTTATATCTGGTCTCATTCCATACTTTTTTTTATAAAAATCAACAATTCCATCTTTAAATTTGTAGGTTAAAAAAAGAGAATTTTTAAAAATATTTGAATTTGAATTTGAATTAATCATAAATTTATCGTCAATTGTCATGAAAGAATCCCAGTTAATTGACAATATGTTTTTATAAAAATCATCCTGATCTTTAATTTTAAAAACTTTAACAGGCTTGAGTATTTTAATTGCGGTCCTTAAAGAATAATTTGCTTTGTATAAAAAACCATTATCACCAACAAATTTTATTGCTCGATTTAAAATTTTTATATTTTTTGCGCCTAACTGTTTTAATTCATTTGCTAATAAGGGCTCTAACCCAAAATATGTTTTGGCAATCATCACAAAATTACTCGTATCTAATTTATTTTTTTTCATTTTTGATAATTTAAATCAATGACTCTCCATTTAGAAGATGAATTATTAGATTTAGGAAGCTTTATTGCTTTGATTTTAATTTTATCATTAATTTGAAACTTATTTTTTCTCACCACTTTATGATCAATTTCAACTTTACCTAAATAATATTTTTTATTTTTAAAAACCAAATTGTCAATTGACACTTTATAAATTGATCTTTTAGGTCTCTTATTTGACTTAACAACATGTAAAACGTTGTATTTAATTTTTTTAAAACCTACAACCTTTTGAATCTTTAAACTCAAAAATTCTCCAACTTTAAATTTTTTTAAATTAAATGCTTTATATACTCCATGTATTTTATCGGATACTACGTACTGAATTAAATCCTTGTCTCTATTAACTCCATAAACAATTCCTATGTTTTCACTCCATTCTTCAAAAATATTTGATAATAATGGTAGAGATTTTTCATAACAAAAACCATGAATATTTTTATTAAATTTTATATTATCATTTTTCAAAATATCAATTATTTTGATATTTTTATTTCGAAAACTGAGTGGTAATTTCAAACTAAGTGATTTTGCCTCACTTAAATATTTATTTTTGATGAGCAACTTAATTAATTCAATTTTTATGTTAACTAACTCACTCTCATCAATATTGGAAATGTAACTTTTACAAAGTGCTTGTATTTTTTTTATTTCATCGTTTACTATTAAAGAATATAATTCCCAACCTAAAAAATCTTTACTTCTTTTTTGAAGATATTTTAACAATATTTTTTCTGCTTTTTGATTTTGATTTATAAGAAAATAGGATTTCGAAATTAAATAATTTGTAAATGGAATATTTTTATATTTGTCCTCTACGTAAATCAAATCTTCTATAAATAATTTCAATAATTTAATTTTTTTTAACTCAAATATTTTTCCTGAAATATTTTTTAAAATTATTTCAGCAACTGAAGGTTTTTTTTCTCCCTTATCATCAATGGCTTTGAACAATTCTTCAGGAAGTTTACTAATTTTTAAATTTAGAAGTATTTCGAGATGTTTATGGTCAAAAATATTTAAATCATATACATTTAAATAAATAAATTTAAATAGGATAGAATGTTTTGGAATTTCAAACTTCAGTAGCATATCCATAATTTCACTTAAATCGTTTGGGTCATGTTCATCAGATTTAATTATCTTATTTAATAGTTTTCCTATTTGCCAAATTACCTCTTGTTCCAAGACCGAATCAGAAAAATATTCTTTTAACTTAACTATCTCATGCAAATATTTTTTAAAAAAAATAATATTTGAAATTTCATTATTGTACCTTAAAAGACTTGTCAATGATTTAAAATAATCTTTTTTGAAGATTATATTATCTTTATTAGAAGTAAATTTAAGTTTAATATCATTAAGTGTTTGTTTTAAAACTTCTTCATGATTATTATTTCTATTTGTTGACATAATCTAATTTATTATAATTCAAACTTACATTTATTTAATTAATGATCTATATAAAACTCCTAAATTATTATATTTACTTAAACATGAAAAAAAATTATGATTTGTGAAAATAAAACTTCTGAAATAAATAATTATAGTTTGAATGAAAAATTAAATATAAATTATAATATTCATGAATTATCAAAAATGAGTATTGAAGATTTAATTAAAAATTTAAAATACACAATTAAAAATAACCCCATACCTGATATCAGTAAACTAGTTCATGAATTTGAAAAAAATTTCCATATAAAAAACAATATAAATTTCAAAAATGAGAACATAAAATTTGATGAATCACATTACAAGGATTTTAAAAGAATTCTTCTCCAATATAAAAAACTAAAAAAAGAATATGTTGAAAAATTAGAATCCAAATTTAAATATAATCTTTATTTGAGAGAAGAAGTGATTAATGAACTTAAAATACTTATTCAATCAAATCATAACAATAATTCATTATTTGAAAAATTTAGTTTATTGAGAGATAAATGGAAAAAAATCGGACCAATAAAAAGAAATTTGACAGACAAAATATGGAAAACATATTATCATCATGTTGAAAAATTTTATGATTATGTAAAAATTAGTGATGACATTCGAAATATTGAATACCAAAGAAATTACAAAATTAAAATTGATATTTGTATAAAAAGTGAAAATCTATACAAAACAAAAGATCTTAACAAATCATTCAAAAAATTACAGGATCTTCACGAAGATTGGAAACAAATAGGACCAGTTAAAAATGAATATAAAGAGCAAATATGGAACAGATTTAAAGAAGCAACAAAAAAAATTCATAAAAAAAGGAATGATTATTATGAACAAAGAAATCTCATTTACAAATTAAATTTTGAAAAAAGAAATAAACTATCTGATAAAATAAATCAAATTAATTACGATAATTTAAAAAAACATAATGATTGGAAAAAGATTAATCATAAGATAGAAATGATAAAAAAAGAATGGAATGAAAAACTCCCAATAAATAAAAGTCAAAATAAACAATCATGGGATAAACTAACTGAATCACTAAAAAATTTTAAAAATAAACAAAACCAATTCTATAAAAATCAAAAAATCATTCTAAAGGAAAACGAACAAAAAAAAGTTAAACTTGTTGAAGAACTAAATAAAATCAAAGATAATTACAACTGCAATGAAACATACAAAAAATTTATTAATTCACACCTAAGATGGAAGGAAATTGGAGAAATAAATTATAAAAAATCAAAAAAATTATGGATTAAATATAATAATTTATGTAACTATTTTTTTGAAAATCATAAGATAAATAAACAAAAAATTACAAACGAAAGAAAAGTGATTTTTGACCTGAAAAAAAATATAATAAAGAAAATTAAAAAAAGTATATATGAAAATACTTTTAAACTAAAAAAAATAGAGTATTACATTAATATGTGGATTAAAATTTCCGAAAATAAGGAAAATATTTACCAAAAAATAGATGATATTTTTTTAAATATAATTGAAGATAATATTGAAAAATTAAAGATTACTAATCAAGAAAAAAAAAATTTAAAATTTAAATATTTCACAAAAATATCCAAGTTAAACATGAGTAAACCCTCAATTCAAAATAAAATAATATTACTTGAGAAAAAAATAAGATCTATTTCTAAAAATCTTGATTTGTTAGAAAACAATATTATTTTGTTTAAATCAAAAAATAAGAATAATTCAATTATATTAAATATTAAAGAAAAAATAAAAGAAATAAAAAATGAATTAAATATCAATAAAAGTAAAATGAATATTTTGATTAATTACAGAAAAAATATAGTTAATGAAATTTAAATTAGTTTCAAAATTTAAACCAACAGGAGATCAACCTGAGGCAATTAAAAAAATTCTGCTTGGATTAGATCAAAATTTTCAACATCAATGCTTGTTGGGAGTAACAGGGTCAGGAAAAACATTTACTATGGCTAATGTTATAAATAACTCCAACAGACCAGCACTTATATTATGCCATAACAAAACTCTTGCAGCTCAACTTTACAGTGAATTTAAATTATTTTTTCCAGATAATGCCGTTGAGTATTTTGTCTCTTACTATGATTATTATCAACCTGAAGCCTATATACCTCAATCAGGACTCTATATTGAAAAAGATTTATCTATTAATGAAGAAATTGAAAAATTAAGATTAAGTACCACTACCTCTCTATTGTCAGGAAGAAATGATGTAATTGTTGTATCATCTGTTTCATGTATTTATGGTATTGGAAATCCAGAAGAATTTCATAAAAAAAAAATTATTTTAAAGGTTGGACAAAACATTAAAATTGAATTTCTACTCCTGAAATTAGTTGAGTCCTTGTACTCTAGGACAGAAACGGAAATTAAAAGAGGTCAATACAGAATAAAGGGTGATTGTCTGGATATTTTTCCAGCATACTCTGATATTTGTCTAAGAATTTATTTTTGGGATGAAGAAATTGAATCAATAGAAACATTCAACCCAGAAAATGGATTTAAAATAGATGAATTAAATACTGTAAATATTTTTCCTGCAAATCAATTTGTAACATCAAAAGAAAAACATGATGCTGCAATAAAATCAATAAGAAAAGATTTGATTAATCAAATTGAATATTTTAAAGTAGATAAAAAAAATACTGAAGCTAATAGGATTAAAGAAAGGGTTAATTTTGACTTAGAAATGATACAAGAACTTGGATATTGTTCTGGTATAGAAAATTATTCAAGATATTTTGATGGAAGAGCTCCAGGTAAAAGACCGTTTTGTTTAATAGATTACTTTCCAAATAATTTTTTAACCTTTATTGATGAAAGTCATGTGACTTTGCCTCAGATCAGAGCAATGTATGGTGGAGATAGATCTAGGAAAGAAAATTTGGTCGAATACGGATTTAGATTGCCTTCTGCAATGGATAATAGACCACTAAAGTTTAATGAGTTTGAATCAATTGTTTCTAACTTGATATATGTTAGTGCTACTCCAGGAAAATATGAGTATTTAAAATCTGATGGAATAGTAATTGAACAGATTATTAGACCAACTGGAATATTAGATCCTGTAATTGAGATTAAGCCCTCAAAAAATCAAATTGATGACCTGTTTGAAGAGATATCTTCAAGAGTTGAGAAAAATGAAAGAATATTGATAACAACTCTAACTAAAAGAATGTCTGAAGATTTATCTAAATACCTTACAAAAAATGGAGTATTATGCAAATATATCCACTCAGATATTGATACAATCGAACGGGTTGAAATAATGAGAGATTTAAGATTGGGTAAATTTGATGTTTTAGTTGGAGTAAATTTATTGAGAGAGGGACTCGATTTACCTGAGGTCTCTTTAGTTTCCATTTTAGATGCAGATAAAGAGGGATTCTTAAGATCAAAAAGTTCCCTTATTCAAACTGTTGGAAGATGCGCAAGAAATATTAACGGTAAAGCAATTTTTTACGCTGATAAAATAACAAAGTCTATGAGAGATACAATTAATGACAATGAATATAAAAGAAAAATACAAAAAAAATATAATCAAATAAATAAAATTACTCCATATTATGATAGTTCAAATAAAAGTAATTTAACTGAAAATTCTATTATTAAAAAAATCGAAACAAATAAAGAAACAGAAAAAAATATTAGTTCTCTTGAATTTAAAAAACTGAGTAAAATTGAAAAAATAAAAACATTAAAATTAATTAAAACTAAAATGGTTAAAGCATCAAAAAATTTTAACTTTGTTGAAGCAGCAAATTTGAGAGATCAGATTAAACAATTTGAAAAAATTAAATAAAAAACACAGAAATGATCAATTTTATTAAAAATATTTTATCCACAATCATTGGAATTATAATTTCAATTATTATTGTAGTATCCATATTTGCACTAATATCTATCAAAAATAATGATACTAAAAAAGATTTAGATGAACCTCATACTTTGATAATTAAGTTAGATAAACTAATTCAAGACAGATCATTTGAGTCACCTTTTAATATTGATTTCTTAAATCAAGGCACTAATTCTTTAAGTTTGAATAGTCTATTAGAATTTATAGAAAAGGCATCAAAAGATCCAAATATTAATGGTATTCATTTAGACTTCAATAATAGTGGTTTAAATGCTGGATTTGCATCACTTGAAGAAATTAGGAACTCTTTAATTAAATTCAAAAATTCAGGAAAGTTCATTAATTCTTATTCAAAGAATTATTCTCAAAAAGAATATTACATTGCATCAATTTGTGATAATATTTTTCTTTATCCCTCTGGTTCAATAAGTTTAACTGGTTTAAATTCCTCAATACTTTTTCTCAAAAAATTTTTAGAAAAAATTGGAATTCAACCACAAATAATTAGACATGGAAAATTTAAAAGTGCAATTGAACCTCTCATCAAAGAAGAAATGAGTAAAGAAAGTAAAAAACAAAATCAAAGATTAATTAATACTATTTGGAAAGAGATAGCTAATGAGATATCTATATCAAGGAATATACCTATTAAAAAATTTAACAGTATAATTAATAACTTTAAAATACAATCAGCCAATGACGCAATTTCATTTGACTTAGTTGATAGTTTATTCTATAAAGATGAATTAGAAAAATTTTACACCATTTTTTTTAATAAAGAAGAAATCAATGAAGTTAATTTTATATCCTTTAAAGATTATAAAAAAATTCCGATCAAAAATTTAAGTAAAAAGTACAAAAAAAATAAAGTTGCTGTCATTTATGCTCAAGGAGATATAACTGATGGTAAAGGAAATTTTGATCAAATTGGTTCAGAGTCAATAGTCAAGGATATAAGAAAGGCTTACAAAGATGAAAAAACAAAAGCTATTGTTTTAAGAATAAATTCCCCTGGTGGAAGTGCACTAGCCTCAGATGTAATTTTAAGAGAATTAAATATTGCAAAAAGAAATAAACCACTAATTGTTTCATTTGGTGATGTAGCTGCATCAGGTGGCTATTACATTGCTTGTAATGCTGATAAAATATTTTCATCAAAAAATACTATAACAGGTTCCATTGGAGTATTTGGTGTTCTTATGAATCTAGAAAAATTTAATCAAAATATTGGCCTAAGTTATGATAATGTGAAAACTAGTAAATATTCAGATTTTGCTGACCCTTCTAGACCTCTAAATGAAGAGGAAAAAATTATTCTTCAATCTCAAATTGAAAGAACCTATGATCTTTTTTTATCTCATGTTTCAAATGGAAGAGATTTATCAAAAAATAAAGTTGATGAAATTGGACAAGGAAGAGTTTGGTCTGGGGTTGATGCTCTACAAAATAATTTAATTGATGAATTTGGTGGTCTCAATGATGCAATTTTAGAAGCCTCCAAGATGTCAGGTTTGGATGAATTTAGAGTATGGGAATTACCTGAAAACAAAGATAAATTTCTTGAAGTATTTACCTCTTTTAAAACAGTTTTGTATAGTCATTTTATTAATATAAATTCAGATTATAATCTTGTAAATACTATAGATAAAGTAAATAAATTAGAAAAAATTCAAACTAGAATTCCTTTTGATATAATTTTAAACTAATGACAAAAGGATTTAAAATTTATATATACCTTGCTGGACTTTTCATTGCCTCATTGATAATATGTAATTTGATTGCTAATAAATTTATAACTATAGATCTTGGTTTTAAAACTTTTACAATTTCAGCAGGAATATTACCTTATCCAATAACTTTTCTTATTACAGATTTACTTTCAGAAATCTATGGAATTAAATCTACTAGAAATATTGTTTGGTCTGGTTTTTTCGCATCTACATTTGTATTAATAGTTATATTTATATCTAAAAAATTTAATTCAGTTCCCAATTCCCCAGTTGATAATGAAACTTTTAATATTGTTTTTGGAAATTCATGGAGAATAATATTTGGATCAATGACTGCATATTTATTTGCTCAATTCATTGACATTAAAATTTATCATTTTTGGAAAAAATTAACAAATGGAAATCATTTGTGGTTAAGAAATAATTTTTCTACCATATTCTCACAACTTATAGATACTTCTATAGTTGTAACTATACTCTTCATAAATGTAATGTCAGGTAAAGAAATATTTTATTTAATAATTGATGGATGGATCTTTAAAATGATAATTGCATTAATTGACACACCAATTTTATATCTTTCAAATTCAATAATAAAAAAATATATTGGTTTAAAGTTTTCTCAAGAATTTAAATTGTAATAAAATGAAAATTAAAAAATTAATCCTAATTTATACATCACTGATAAATGTAAGCTTGTTTAGTCAATCATTTATAACTAATTCAAAAAATAGTAACTATCAATTTTCTATAATAAATAATATTGAAGCAAACAATGTTGATGATCAAGGAAGAACCAGTACATGTTGGAGCTTTTCTGCTTTATCTTTTTTTGAATCTGAAATAATGAGGATTAAAGGTGAGAAAATTGAATTATCAGAAATGTTTATTGTGAGAAATACTTTATTAAAAAAAGCTGAAAAATATGTTAGAATGCATGGAAAAATTAATTTTGGTCCTGGTGGGGCTTTTCATGATGTTATTGATATATTTAAATCTCACGGAATTGTACCTAATTCTGTCTATAACGGTAATCCAAACACGGACTTTCAACTAAATCATGCAGAGTTAGATAATCTTTTACTCGCAATGGTTAATTCAATTATAAAAGCAAAACAAAAATCCCTAACACCACTATGGAAAGATGCCTTTAGTAAAGTACTTGACGTATATCTAGGAGAATTACCAAATACATTTGAATATAATGGTAAAAAATATAATTCAAAATCATTCTTTAATTACCTGAATATCAATTCAAGTGATTATGTTTCACTTACTTCATTCACACATCACCCTTATTATGAAAAATTTATAATTGAGGTTCCAGATAATTGGTTGTTAAAATCATCTTATAATTTAACATTAAATGAACTAATTGAAACTATGTATTTTTCATTAGAAAATGGATTTTCAATTGCATGGGGTGCTGATGTCTCAGAAAATGGATTTTCATTTAAAAATGGATTAGCAATTGTTCCTGACGAAAAAAGTATCTTAGAGTCTGAAAATAATATTCAATCAATTTTTGAATCACCATGTATTGAACTTTCAATTACTCCCGAAATCAGACAACTTGGATTTGATAATTATGAAACAACAGACGATCATGGAATGCACATAACAGGTGTAGTAAAAGATCAAAAAAATAATAAATACTTTATAGTTAAAAATTCATGGGGAATAACATCCAACGAATGTGATGGTTATTTTTATGCTTCAGAAGAGTATATTAAATATAAAACTATCAATATATTACTACATAAAGAGGGTATTCCAAAAAAAATAAAAGAGAAGCTTAAATTAAAATAGTTCTTTATTAGAAAAATGAAAGTTTATTTCATTGATTGCATTTTTATCTGAGTCAGATCCATGTATTACATTTTCTGATATTGACTCAGCAAATAAGTTTCTGATTGATCCAGGTCTTGCTAATTTTGGATCTGTAGAGCCTATTAATGACCTAAAATCCTCTACTGCATTTTCCTTTTCAAGAGAAATAACAACAACTGGACCTGATGTGATGTAGTTTATCAATTCCTTATAAAATTCACGTTTCTCATGAATTTTATAAAACAATTTAGCTTCAAAAATAGATAATCTAATCATTTTCATTGAAATAATTTTAAACCCATTGTCACATATAATTTTCAAAATTGAACCAATGTGACCTTTTTTTACTCCGTCAGGCTTAATCATTGTAAAAGTTCTGTTTCCTTTCATTTTATTTTTTTTTCAAAAATAATTAAAAAGTTTATACAAATAAACTATTGAATTATTAATTTTACAATAATAATAAGATCATGATTAAAGTGATAAAAAAAATACATAGACTTCTAAAATCCTCTTCCAAAGTTATCATTACTACTCATAAAAATCCTGACGGAGATGCAATGGGTTCATCATTGGCTTTAAATTCAATTTTAAATAAAATTGGAATAGATTCTATTATCATAATTCCAAATACTTATCCCTCAAATTTGAATTGGATGGATGGGGTAAAAAATGTCGTTAATTATGATTTAGACTCTAAAAACGCTATAAAACTAATTGATAATGCTGAATTAATATTTTGTCTTGATTTTAACTCACTCAAAAGAGTTGGAGACATGTCTACATATATTAAAAATTCTAAAGCAAAAACCATTTTGATAGACCATCACGAAGATCCAGAACTTATTTTTGATTTTAGTTATTCTTTTCCAAAAATATCTTCTACCTGTCAATTAATATATGAATTTCTGATTGAATTAAACTTGATTGAATACATTGACATTAAAATTGCAGAGAATTTATATGCAGGAATAGTGACAGATACAGGCTCTTTTAAATACTCATCTGTTGACATTAGAACCCATCAGATAGTATCAAATTTGTTATTGATAGGATTAAAACAAGATCAAATTCATAATAAACTTCATAATAATCAAAAGGAAAAAAGATTAAAATTATTAGGATATGCAATAAATAAAAAACTAAAAATATACTACAATTTTAACACTGCAATTATTGACTTATCTATCAATGAACTAAACATGTTTGATTATGAAAGAGGAGATACTGATGGAATAATTAATTATGCATTATCAATTGAAAAAATATCTTTAGCAGTTATATTTATTGAAGAAAAAGATAAAATTAAAATTTCATTTAGAAGTAAGAATGACTTTAAAACAAACATTCTATCAAAAAAATATTTTAATGGTGGTGGACATATTAATGCTTCTGGAGGTATTTACTATGGAAAAATTGAGGATGGAATTAAGAAACTAATATCAATACTTCCAAATTATAAGACCGAACTGTCAAAAAACACCTAATTTTATTCAAAAAACTAATTAATAATTTTTAAATAAGTATATTAGTAAATTAAAATATCAAAAATGAAAAACTTTAAAAATTTTATAACATTTCTATTAATAATTATTGTAACCTCTTGTACACCTCAAACTACTAATATGGAAAATACTAAAAATAGTTTAATTGATCCAACATCAATTAATGATGATGGAATTTTTGCCGAAATTAAAACTAATAAAGGAATAATAAACTTAGTTCTAGAATTTCAGAGAGCACCACTCACAGTTGCAAATTTTATAACTCTTAGTGAGGGCCTAATTAAAAATAAAATTAAAGACAAAAATGAACCTTTTTATAATGGTTTAAAATTTCATAGAGTTATTAAAGATTTTATGATTCAAGGAGGATGTCCTAATGGAAATGGATCTGGAGGACCAGGTTACTCTTTTCCTGATGAATTTCATCCTGACTTAAAACATTCTGGTCCAGGAGTCTTATCGATGGCTAATTCTGGTAAAAATACAAATGGTTCTCAATTTTTTATTACACATAAAGAAACTCCTTGGCTGGATAATAAACACTCAGTTTTCGGGCATGTCTTAAATGAATCTTCTCAAGATATTGTTAATCTTATTGAAACTGACGATCAAATTATTTCTGTTAGAATAATTCGAAATGGAAAAATAGCAAAGAAATTTGATGCTTTGGATGTTTTTAATGTAAAAAAAGATGAATTTGAAAAGAAATTAGCTGAAGAAAAAAAATTAGAGAAAGAAAAATTTGAAAAACAAATTACAGAAATTAAAAATTCATATCCAAATCTAATTTCAACGCAAAGCGGCTTGATGTATCTAATTTTAAATGAAGGTAATGGTATAAAACCAAAAAAGTCAGAAACTGTAAGCGTTCATTATACTGGAACTTTAATAGATGGTACTAAATTTGATTCCTCATATGATAGAAAAACTCCAATTGAATTTAAGCTTGGTATGGGGCAAGTAATCAAAGGTTGGGACGAAGGCATTGAATTACTTTCAATTGGTGGAAAAGCTAAATTATTTATCCCACCAAATCTGGCGTATGGAGAAAGGGGAGCTGGTGGAGTAATACCCCCTAACGCAACCTTAATTTTCGATGTTGAATTAATTGACATAAAATAATTTCAAAAATCTAAGTAACTAAATTTTAAAAGTATTTTTATGAAAAAATCGTTTATTACTTTATTTTTTTTAATAAAAATTTCCACATATTCATTTTCTCAAATTTATAATTATGATTCAAAAAAACTTTTATGTGGTCCAATGCTATCTTACATTGATAATTATCATACTCAAATGTGGATGCTTGTTTCAAGCGATTGTAAAAAAATTAGATTAGAATTAGAAAATTTTGATGAAGAAATAACTAAAATAATTAATTACGATATTACAAAGCCTAATGTTTTAAATAACTCAAAATGGTATGATTTTTCAATATCAAAATATAATTATGGTAATGAAATTCCAATAACAATTAATTTGGACGAATTAATTCCAGACACTGAATACCATGTTGATTTATTCATTGATAATAATTTAATTGTTGATGACATGGAAATTTATACACCAAGAAATTATTTAAACGATATTCATTTTATTCTTGGTCACGATTTAGATATCAATGATGACAATGATAATGGTGATGAAATTTTGGAAGTTATGATTGAAAAAAAATCTGATTTTATGGTCTGGTTGGGAAATAACGTAAATATAACTACAAACAATAATTCATTTAAAGAAGTTATTGAAAAATACAAATATATAAGAAAAAGACCTTTAGTTAATCAATTCATGAAATCATTACCCCATATAGCTATTTGGGATTATAAAGATTATGGAATCAACACTTCAGATAATAGACAAGCATTTAAAGATTCTTCATTATTAGCATTTAATCTTTTTTGGCCAAATGCTCCAAAAAAAACCTACAATTACACTTATAACGATTACGGTGTCTACAAAAAGTATGATTATGAAGATATTGAATTATTTTTACTTGATAATAGATTTTTTAAATCTTCTATTGAAATAAAAAATCCAAAATTACTAGGGGAAAAACAACTTGCAAGATTTCTAAATGAAATTATGAGCTCAGGTGCAACATTTAAATTTATAATTTGTGGAAATAGTTTTCTAACTGAAGGATCAAAAAATAATGGATTTAAAAATTATGAAAATGAATTTAATGAATTTATTGAGAGGTTACATTTATCAAGAATTAACGGTGTTATAATAATTACATCAGATACAAAGAAAGCGTCTGTAACAAAGTTACTCAGAGATAATGCATACCCTCTATATCAATTTTCGTTTAATAGTTTATCAAATGATGGAAAGAATAATGGTGAGTTCGCCAGAATTAAAATTGAAGGTGGATATAATAAAAGAACACTGAAATATGAAGTATTTGATCATAACAATAATATCGTTATTAATAAAAATATACATGAATCGGAAATTAAATATTGATTGAATTTAAGCGTATGACATTTAAAACAAACAAAAATTTAATTTTACTAGTAATCTCAACCTTATTCATGATATTTTACTTAAATAAAAAAATTGAAAAATTAAATCTTGAAAAAAATATCAAAATTGCATTAGATAAGAAGAAACTCAAAAGAAAAATTCGATATGGAGGTGCACTTGGTATTGGATTAACTAATTCTCAAAATAATCAAGCTAGCTGGTATTTCAAAAGACTTTTAAATCCAATAACTAGAAAAATTCCAACTAATATAAGATCAAGAGAATTAAAATTTTCAGAATCTATTCCTAAAAATAAAACTATTAATTCTGATTGGATCGAAAGGGGGCCTTTCAATGTGGGGGGGAGAACAAGAGCAATAGCTATTGATGTAAATAATGAAAATATTATTATGGCAGGTGGAGTGTCTGGAGGAATTTTTAGATCAGAAAATCAAGGTCAAACATGGGAGAAAATTACCAGTTCTCAAATGTTACACAGTGTAACTACATTAAAACAGGATACAAGAGTTGGAAAAACAAATATATGGTATTATGGAACAGGAGAAGGTAGAGGTAATAGTGCCTCTGGAAATCCCAGCTATATATATGCTGGGGCATACTTTTATGGTAATGGATTATATAAATCCACTGATAATGGTCTTACTTGGAATTCTGTTTCGTCTACTGCCTCCAATACGCCAGTAGTTTTTGATATGCTGTGGGATATAATTTGGGACTTTGAAATAAATACATCTAAAGATTCAATCGATGAAATTTATACTGCTACATGTGGAGCAATATTCAAAAGCTCTGATGGAGGTTTAAATTGGAATCTTGAATTAGGGTCAAATTCAAACCCTTCACTATATACTGAGATTGAAATTTCAAATCATGGTGTTATTTATGCAGCATTAAGTAGTGATGGAGATGATAAAGGAATTTGGAGAAGTGAAGATGGTAATACCTGGCAAAATATTTTACCTAGTAATTGGCCTGCAAACTATGACAGAATCAAAATATCGATCAACCCTAATAATGAAAATGAAGTATATTTTCTAGCTGTTACCCCTGATTTTGGACAAGAAAATTTAGATTTTTATGAAGAAAGTGAATGGTGTAGCCTTTGGAAATATACGTTTATTGACGGTGACTCATTATTTGAAAATGGAATATGGGAAGATAAATCAAATTTCATTCCTCATGGATACGAAAGTGTTTTTGATAATTTTTATGCTCAAGGGGGATATGATCTTTCGCTAAATGTTAGCCCATTTGACGAAAATCATATTTTTATCGGAGGAACAAATTTATATGTTTCAACTGATGGATTCAGTAGTTTAGATAACATAAACCAAATTGGAGGATATAAAAAAGGAACAAATTTTCCAGATTTCCAAATATGGGAAAATCACCATCCAGATCAACATGAGGTTATCTTTATACCATCTAAACCAAATTCAATTTTAAGTGCAAATGACGGAGGTGTCTATCTAACAAATAATTATTTAAATTCTGATGTTAGTTGGATTTCTTTAAATAATGGGTACAATACAACTCAATTATATACTGTAACAATAAATGAAAAACAACCTACTAATACTATTATAGGAGGATTTCAGGATAATGGGAATTTCTTCACCAACTCTACTGACCCAAATGCTAATTGGGTTATGCCTTTAAATGGAGATGGTTCATTCAATCACTTGTCTTTAAATGAGGATTATAACTATATTTCTAAACAAAATGGAAAGGTTTATAAATTAAAAATGGATGAGAATGGTAACAGACTTCAACTAGCTAAAATTGATCCTGACACTTCAACTACACTTGGAGAAAATTCTTTAGATGTAAATTTTATTCACCCATATGTAGTTGATCATACTGATAATGTGATGTATTTTCCTGATGGCTCAAAAATTTGGAGAAATTCAAATCTAGATGATATTGAATTAACAAATCAATGGGATACACTAAATAATGGTTGGGAAGAAGCTATAGATTTAAATCTTAGTAATACAGATATTACTGCTATTAGCATATCCAAAACCAACCCCCTAAATAGACTTTATGTTGGAACTGATGATAGAAAAGTTTTTAGAATTGATAATTCTCACTTAAATAATCCAATAATTAGAGATATTACTCTTTATTATGGTCCAGGTATGGTAAATGGCGATTTCTTTCATGGTAATTCCTATGTAAATAATATAGCAATTCATCCAAAAGATGCAGATGTTGCAATGGTAGTATTTTCAAATTATGAAGTTTATAGTTTATATTATACAACAAATGGAGGTAATAATTGGATAAAAGCAAGTGGAAATCTCGAGGAACAACCAAATGGCTTTGGAAGTGGACCTTCATGTAGATGGGTTTCAATAATGCCATTTAATGATGATACACTATATTTTGCTGCAACTAGTACTGGTTTATATGCTACTGATTTAATAAATGGTGATTCAACTATTTGGTCTCAAATGGGTTATAACTCGATTGGAAACGTAGTTTGTGAACAAGTAAAAACTAGAGAAGAAGATAGTTTAATTGTTCTTGCTACTCATGGGAATGGAATTTATACAACAAAAATAAATAGTATAGAAAATTTTTTAAATATAGAATTTAATAATTCAACAGATATCAGTATATATCCTAATCCAGCCAATGATATAATTAATGTATCAACAAACAAAATTGGTGAAAATATTAATATATTTGATATCAGAGGAAAAATAATTTCCTCAAATAAAATCAATAACTACAATACAGTAATTAACATATCATCATTTCCTAGAGGAATTTATTTTATAGATATTAACGGAAATTCAAAAAAATTCATCAAAAACTAATTTAAAATTCTGAAGTAAAATGAAAATTAATATCTTCAAATTTATCCCTAGCTATTCTAATAGCAAATTCAGAATCTGCCATAAAAACTAATCTTCCAAATTTATCCTCCGCTATTGATCTATATTTAAACTTCTTGAATTCCTCAATAGTATTTTTATTTTTTGATGATACCCAACAAGCTTTGTATATATCAAAATTTTCATAATCACATGCTGCTCCATATTCATGTTTTAATCTAAATTGTATTACATCGAACTGAAGTGGACCAACTGTTCCAATTAATTTACGACCACTGGATACCATAGTAAAAAGTTGAGCAACCCCTTCATCCATAAGTTGAGAAATACCTTTTGAAAGCTGTTTACTTTTCATTGGATCAGTATTTACAATAAATCTAAACAATTCTGGAGAAAATGATGGAATACCTCTAAATTTTATGAATTCACCCTCTGTTACACTATCACCAATTTTAAAATTACCTGTATCGTGAATTCCAACAATATCTCCTGGATATGCATATTCAATAATTGATTTTTTTGAAGACATAAAAGCTGTTGGAGTTGAAAATTTGATATTTTTATTTAATCTAACATGCTTATAGGAATAGTTTCTTTTAAATATTCCTGAAACAACTTTTAAAAACGCTATCCTATCTCTATGTTTTGGATCCATATTAGCATGAATTTTAAATATAAAACCTGAAAATTTTTCTTCATTAGGATAAACTTTTCTATTTTGAGATTCCCTAGGTAAAGGATATGGAGAAATTTTAATAAAAGAATCTAGTAATTCTTGAACACCAAATGTATTTAATGCTGACCCAAAAAATATTGGCGATAAATCACCAGATAGATATTTTTTTGAATCAAATTTATCATAAACTGACTCAATCAATTCAATATCTTCTCTCAATATATTTATCTGCTCTTTATCAATTTTTATTTTTAAATCCTTATCAAATAAATTTTTTATAGTTATTGAATTATTTACTTTTTTTGTAAAATTAGGATCGTAAAATAGTAGTGATTTATTATATATATTGTATATCCCCTTAAAGTTATTTCCAATTCCAATAGGCCATGACATCGGTTTAACGTTGATTTCTAATTTTTGTTCTATTTCATCTAATAGATCAAAGGGATCTTTTCCCTCTCTGTCTAATTTATTTATAAAAACAATTATTGGAGTATTTCTCATTTTACAAACTCTAACTAATTTTTCTGTTTGAATTTCTACTCCTTTAGCAACATCAATTACTACGATTACTGAATCAGCTGCGGTTAATGTTCTATACGTGTCCTCTGCAAAATCTTTATGTCCAGGTGTATCCAAAATATTAATTTTTTTTCCTAAATATTCAAATCCCATTACAGACGTTGCAACAGAAATACCTCTTTGTCTTTCAATTTCCATAAAATCTGATACGGTTGATTTTTTTATTTTATTAGATTTTACAGCACCAGCCTGATTAATTGCACCACCATAAAGCAAAAGTTTTTCAGTCAAAGTAGTTTTACCAGCATCGGGATGAGAAATAATAGCAAATGTTCTCCTTCTTTTAATTTCGGTATCAATTTTTTTCACAATACAGATATGATTACATTACCAAAAATAATATTATCTCCTTTTTTTACTTTTAATCTCTTTCTAGTTTCAATTTTACCATTATATTCCACTAAGCCTTCACTTATCATTTTATTTGCTTGCCCCCCTGTTTCAACAAGAGATAAAACTTTTAATAATTTATTTAACTCAATAAATTTGTTTTGTAAATTAAATGAAATTGTCTTATTCATAAATATTAAAAATAATAATAAATATAAGTAAAGTAATATTATTAAAATATTATATTTTTGTAATAAACATTATGAGATTAGCATTAATTACATTTTTTTTCATTTCACAAAATATTTTTTCACAACAATTAAAAATTTCGGGAGAAATTGTTGGTTTAGAAAATAGCGACGTAATATTTGGATATTACTATGGAGAAAAACAATATATAAAAGATACTATTTCTTGCATTAATGGAAAGTTTGTTATTTCATCCAGAGATAATGTTGACAAGGGAGTTTATTTTATTCTTTTAAATGACAATCAAAATTTTCAAATTTTGATAAATGAAGATCTAATATTTAGTTTTAAAACAAATATAAGTGAAATAATTTCTGAGATGAAATTTATAAATTCCGATGAAAATTCAAAGTTTTATGAGTTTCAAAAATTTACATCTAAAAAAAATTATGAAGTTTTACCATTAAAAAATAAACTAGAAGCTATTACAAAAGATGATTCAGAATATTCAGAAATTTTTGATAAAATTGAAAAAATTAATCTAGAAGTTATTAATTTTAAAAACAATTTTATTGAAAAAAACTTAAATAGTTTTTTTGTAAAACTACTCAAATCAAACGAACAAATAACAATACCTCAAGATTTTCAAACTGATGAAAAATCAAAATATTTCTATTTTATAAATAATTTTTGGAATAACTTTGATCTTTCAGATTCTAGAATGTTATTTACTCCAATTTTTCATAGTCGATTAGAAGATTATATCAGTAAATACACTCCTCAAATTCCTGACTCAATTAATAAATATCTAGATATTTTATTGTCAAAAGTTCGAGCTTCAGACAAATTATTTGAATACATAATTAACTGGTCAACATATAAATATGAGTCATCAAAAATCATGGGACATGATGCAATTTTTGTCCATATTGTATATAAATACTTTATGACAGGACAGGTCAATTGGATAGACGATGTGAAGCTAACAAATATAATTGATAAAGCGATGAGATTAAATCCAAATTTAATTGGAAAAAAAGCTCCATTTTTAAAATTAAAAAATGAATATGATGAATATAAAGACTTACACAAAATCACTTCTGATTATACAGTACTATCTTTTTATGATCCAGATTGTGGGCATTGTAAAAAAGAAATTCCTAAAATTAAAAAAATAACTGATAAATTCAGCAGAAAAGTAGTTCAAGTTTATGCTGTTTGTACAGAATTTGATTCTACAATATGGAGGCAATTCATAAAAAAAAATGAACTTGAAAAATGGATAAATGTAATCGATATTGAAAATCAATCAAATTTTAGAAGAAAGTATAATATTATGGGAACGCCAAGGTTATATTTATTGGATAAAAATAAAGTTATAATAGCAAAGCAGATAGATTCATCAACTCTTGAAGAAATTCTAAATAAAAGAATTAACTAAATCATTCATCAGAAGGAAATTTCTCTAGATCGCGATCAAATAAATACAGTCCACCTTTATCATCTCCAATTAATTTTAACTTGTCTAATATAGTTCTTGCAAGAGCTTCTTCTTCAATTTGCTCAGCAACATACCATTGAAGAAAATTATGCGTAGTATAATCCTTGTGTTTTAAACATATATCAACAAGACTATTTATCATATTACTGATTTCAACTTCGTGATCTAAGAAATCTTTAAAAACATGAGCTAGACAATCAAAAACCTTTAAAGGCTGGGGTATTGAAGGTATCAAGGCATGACCACCTCTTTCGTTAATATATTTAATTAATTTTAACATGTGTTCACGTTCTTCATCAGAATGAAGGTAAAAAAACTTAGCAACACCAGCGTAACCTTTAGTTTCAGCCCAAGAGGCCATTGAGAGATATAAATGAGAGGATTTTGCTTCTGCAAAAATCTGTTCATTTATTTTTATTTCAATTTCTTTTAAAATCATTTTTTTCAGTAAAATTAACTAATAAATTCCTAAAATTTTAGCAAAAATGTAATTTATAGGTAGTTTATATTTAGACTAATTATAATTAAGATCATTCAATATTTGTTTAATTATTAAAATTGATTTTTTAATCTCTAAAATCGAAATAGTAAGTGGCGGAGAAATTCTTACAGATGTTTTGTTCATTAAAAAGAAGAAAGTAATAATTCCTTTCTCTAAACCCATTTTAACAAATTTTCTACATAAAATTTCACTTTCTAGTTCAATAGCCAACATTAATCCCTTTCCTCGAATTTTTTTTATTAAAGGATGTTTTAAACCTTCTCTATATATTTTCTCTTTTTCAGGAATTTGGGAAATTATATTTGAATTCACTAATTCTTTGACTGTAGCTAAGGCTGCAACACACCCAATTGGATGACCTCCAAATGTAGTAATATGTCCTAATTGAGGATTATTGCTCAAAGATTTCATAATTTTTTTTGACGAGCAAAATGCACCAATAGACATTCCACCACCCATACCTTTTGAAATACAAAGAATATCAGGTATTACATTATAAGATTCAAAACCAAAAAAATTTCCAGTTCTTCCAAAACCAGTTTGAATTTCATCAAATATTAACAAAGTTTTTGTTTCATTACATTTATTTCTAATTGCATTTAAATAATCATCTTTGGGAGTTATAAAACCAGAAGCTCCCTGTATTGGCTCAATAACAACTGCAGCAGTTTTTTTTGAAATTTTTGAAATTGATGTAAAATCATTATAGTTAATTTGGTTACAATCAGATATTAGAGGTTTATATTTTTTTTTAAAATTTTCGTCACCCATGATACTTAGTGCTCCACTTGTACTCCCATAATAAGAATTTTTAAATGATATAATTTCTGATCTACCAGTATATCTTTTAGCTAGTTTGATAGATGCTTCAATCGACTCTACTCCAGAATTAACAAAATAAATGTTATCAAAATTTGATGGTAATAAACTTAATATACTCTTAGCTAAATATATTTGAGGGTCTTGAATGAATTCGCCATAAACCATTACATGAAGATATTTATCACATTGTTTTTTAATAGCACTTATAACTTTTGGGTGACAATGACCAAGAGTACATGCAGAAACCCCGGCAACTAAATCAAGGTATTTTTTACCATTTTTGTCTTTAATGTAGGAACCTTTTGCAGATTTTACATGAATTGACAACGGATTTGTATTTGTTTGAGCTATATGATTTAAAAAAAAACTCTTGAGCATCTAAAGATTAAAATAAACCATTAATTTCAGTATTAACTTTATTAACTATAAAACTCACATCATCTTCATTTTTGGTGAAATCAATATTATCTGTATCAATAATTAATAATTTCCCTAGAGAATATTCCGATATCCATGCTTCATATCTCTCATTTAATCTATTTAAATAGTCAATTCTTATACTTGACTCATAATCCCTTCCTCTTGTTTGGATTTGCTTTACTAAAGTAGGAACTGAAGCTCTAAGATATATTAATAAATCAGGTGGGTTAACAAATGATGCCATTAGTTGAAACAAACTTGAATAGTTATTAAAATCCCTTGCATTCATTAAACCCATAGAATGTAAATTAGGTGCAAAAATATGGGCATCTTCATAGATGGTTCTATCTTGAATTATATTTTTTCCGCTGTTTTGAATCTCTTTTAACTGACCAAATCTGCTATTCAAAAAATAAATTTGAAGATTAAAAGCCCATCTTTGCATGTCAGTATAAAAATTATCCAAATATGGATTATCTTCAACTGATTCATAATGAGGTTGCCAATTGAAGTTTTTTGCCAAAACTTTTGTCAAAGTAGTTTTTCCAACTCCAATATTTCCTGATACTGCTATATGCATTTTTTTTATTTTAATCCAACTAATTTACAATTTTAGATCATTAATATCAAAATTTTATTTACTGTTCAATTTAATTAATTGATCTATATAATTTCTGTTTGATGATAATCTTGGAATTTTATTCTGACCGCCTAATTTATTCTTAGATTTTAACCAATCAAAAAAAAGATTTTTTCTTGCTAAATGAACTTTAGGTAATGATATTATCAAATTTTTACTCCTTTTTGCTTCATAATCTGAATTTAGACTTTTTAATTTATTATCCAGATACCTGGTAAAAGCATCTAAATTTTCCGGATTATCAGAGAATTCAATAATCCATTCATGATATCCATTTGTTTTTTCAAAACTAAAATTTGGAGCTACAGTGTAATCTAAAACATTAAGATTAAATTTTTTAGATGATAACTCAACAGCTTTATCAGTATTGTGAACCATTAATTCTTCACCAAAAGTGTTAATAAACTGTCTTGTTCTACCCTTAATGATAAATCTGAAAGGATTTAGTTTAGTAAACTCAATTATATCTCCAATAATATATCTCCACAATCCAGAATTTGTTGTTATAACCAAAACATAATCAATACCTCTTCTAACCTCTGACAAATCAATAGTGTAATTTAATAAATTTTGATTATTTAGATACATAAAATAATGTTCCATAGAAATAAATTCATAAAAGATACCATGATTAGTTAATAAAACCATATCATTAAATAATTTTTTATCTTGAAAACCAAAAAAACCCTCTGAGGCATTATATGTATTAACATATTTCAACTTATAATTTGATAAATAATCAAACTGTTTTTTATACGGAGCAAATTCAATTCCACCATGAATAAATAGTTCAAGGTTAGGCCATATTTCAGTAATTTTCTTTTTATTGGTTTTCTGAAGTACTTTATTAAAAAAAAATAAAATCCATGACGGCACTCCAACAACTGAAGTTATATTTTTATTTATTGAACTTTCAATCATTTTATCTACTTTAATTTCCCAATCTTTGATTAACATTATATTATTTTTCGGTAATTTGAATAATGAGGTCCACAATGGTAAATTTTTTGCTAATATTGCTGATAAATCTCCTTCAATAAAATTTCTTTCTATTACATTTAAACTACCTACAAATATTAAACATTTTCCAAAAAATAATTTTTTAAAATTCATATTTTTGAAAATTGTAATTATAAGATCTTTACTTGCTTTTTTATGACAATCATTGATTGCCTCATAACTCAACGGAATATATTTACTTTTAGAATCTGTAGTTCCAGACGAAATTGCAAAATTATTAATATTTGAATACCATAATACTCTCTGTTTTCCATTT
>CACDER010000008.1 GCA_902551855.1 uncultured Cryomorphaceae bacterium
CTTGACTTGCGCTAATTTTCATATTTAAATAATTTAATTGTTCATCTTAACATTACTTGATTCTTTTAAATCTTTTTCGTCTTTTGATGATGATTTTTTTTCTTCTCTATCTTTTTTTCTATCAGTTAATCCATCTTTGACAGCTATATTTAAGTGATCTAATATTAAAGATATAGATTTTGATGCATCATCATTCCCTGGAATTGGAAAATCAACTAAATCAGGATCAGAATTTGTGTCTACAATAGCAAAAATAGGTATACCTAATTTCTTGGCCTCTAAAACGGCTATGGATTCTCTTTTAATATCAACTACCATAAGTGCTCCAGGAAGTCGAGTCATATCTGATATTGAGCCTAACATTTTATCTAATTTCGATCTCTGTCTCTCAATTTGTAATCTCTCTCTTTTTGAAAGTACAGAAAATGTCCCGTCAGACATCAATTTATCAATTGATGTCATTTTTTTGACAGCTTTTCTGATTGTAACAAAATTTGTTAACATTCCTCCAGGCCATCTTTCTGTTATATATGGCATATTTACTTCTTTTGCTGCATTTGCAACAATATCTTTTGCTTGTTTTTTTGTTGCGACATACATTATTTTTCTTCCAGAGGATGCTATTTTCTTGAGAGCTTTACTCGCTTCATCTAGTTTAATAGCTGTTTTATGAAGGTCAATTATATGGATTCCATTTCTCTCCATGAAGATAAATGGAGACATGTTTGGATTCCACTTTCTTGTGAGATGCCCAAAATGTACTCCGGCATCTAATAATTTTTTTACGTCAATCATAATTATATATTTACATTCTTTATAACGGTTAAACTCGCAATCACTAAGTAGTGAGATATCAGTCTTAATGATTTAGATACTAAATAAATTTTATCTCTTAGAAAACTGAAATTTCTTTCTCGCTTTCTTTTGACCAGGTTTTTTTCGTTCTACCATTCTTGGATCTCTAGTTAATAAACCGTCTGGTTTTAATTTTAATCTGTTTTCTGGATTAATTTTAACTAAAGCCCTGGAAATACCAAGTCTTATAGCCTCTACTTGACCTGTTGTACCCCCTCCTTCAACTTTGGCATACATATCATAATTATTTTCGAGATCAGAAATTAGAAAGGCTTGATTTAATTTGTACATTAATGATTCTGTTTTAAAGTAGCTTTTTGCTTCTCTTCCATTAATTTTGAATTTACCAGTTCCTTCAACTAAATAGACTCTAGCAATAGATTTTTTTCTTCTTCCAATAGAATGAACTTTTTCCATATTATTTTAAATCATTTAAGTTAATTAGTGTAGGTTTTTGAGCAATAAGGTTGTGAGATTCTCCTGAAAAGACTCTGAGATTTCTATTTAACAAACTTCCTAATTTATTTTTAGGTAACATACCTCTAACAGCATTAGATACTAAAAATGTGGAGTTTTTTGAATGGGCCTCATTTGCATACATAATTTTTTGACCCCCGGGATAACCAGTATGTGAAACATATTTTTTCTTTTCCCATTTATCTCCAGAGAGATTTATTTTTTCAGCATTAATAACTATTACATTATCTCCACAATCAACGTGAGGAGTGAAGTTTGGCTTATATTTTCCTCTAATAACTTTTGCCACCTTAGATGCAAATCTTCCTAAATTTTGATTTTTAGCATCCATTATCACCCATTTTTTTTCAACAGTGCTTGAGTTTGCAGAAACAGTTTTATAGACATTAGTTTTCACGCTTTTAGTATTTTTAAGTAAAATTTGGTGTGCAAATGTAATTATTTTTTTAGAAACCCCAATTATTGTTATTAATTTCTTTTATGAATGAAAACTCAATTTTATGATTTTTTAATTGATTTCTTTGCACTTTTCTTTTTTTTACTATCATTTTTCTCAATTATTAAAATACAATCCTCTCTGGATAAATTATCAACATTAGTTTCTTTTGGGATTTTGAAATTCGTCTTATTCATTCTAATATACGGTCCCCATCTTCCATTCAATACTTCAATAATTGGTTCAACTTTGTCGAATAAATGAATTTTCTTTGAAGCATCTAATCTTCTTTTTTCAACTATCATTTCAACACACTCCTCAAAAGTAATTGACATGGGGTCATGGTCTTTCAAAGAAATATATTTACTATCATGATATATGTATGGTCCAAATCTTCCAATTCCAATAGTAATAGACTTTTCTTCAAAAGAACCAGCTTTTCTGGGAAGTTTAAATAATTCTATTGCCTCATTTAAAGAGATTGATTGTATTGATTGTCCTTTTTTTAAACTTGCAAACTTTGGTTTTTCATCATCTTTAGAGTGCCCTAATTGAACCATCGGTCCATAGCGCCCAATTTTTACATATATACTTAAGCCAGTTTTGGGATCAACTCCCAAAAGTTTTTCACCAATTGCTCGCTCTGAATTTTCTTTAACGAATTCAACTTTTGAATGAAAATCACCATAAAATTTCTCAAGCATTTGATTCCATTTTTTTTTACCAGATGCAATTTCATCGAATTCCTCCTCAACACTAGCAGTAAAATGATAATCTAAGATTGAATCAAAATTTGAAACAAGAAAATCATTTACAACTAAACCAACATCGGTAGGACACAATTTACCTTTCAAAGAACCATAATTTTCCTTGAGTGTAGATTTTGTCAATTCAGAGTCAATAAGTTCAATATATTCATACTTTCTCTCTTTACCATCAGATATTCCTTTTTCTACATATCCCCTTTTTAAAACAGTTGATATTGTTGGGACATATGTTGATGGTCTTCCAATACCAAGTTCTTCAAGTTTCCTGACTAAACTAGCCTCAGAAAATCTAGAAGGTGGCTGAGTAAATCTTTCTCTTGAAAAAATCTTTTTATAGCTTAACCTTTCTTTTAATGTCAACTTTGGTAACATATCCTCATTTTTTGAAGCTAATTCTGATTCATCTTTATTTAGAATAACTCTTAAAAATCCGTCAAATACTACTACTTCTCCATTTGAAATAAAATTTAAGTTACTATTCGGATTGGTTATTGTAACTTTAGTTTTTTCCAACTTTGCATCAGACATTTGAGACGAAATAGTTCTTTTCCATATCAGATTATATAATTTTTGTTGAAAATTATCTTCACTAGCATTTTTAATACTGATGTTTGTTGGTCTAATTGCCTCGTGAGCTTCCTGGGCGGACTTAGATTTAGTAACATATGATTTTGGATTAGAATATTCTTTTCCATAATTATTAACTACATATTCTCCAATTGAACTAATTGCATCATCTGATAAATTGACAGAATCCGTTCTCATGTAGGTTATTTTTCCAGCTTCATATAATTTTTGAGCTATGGTCATTGTTTTGGCAACTGAGTATCCCAATTTACTTGCAGCTTCCTGTTGAAGGGTTGAAGTGGTAAAAGGGGCAGATGGTTTTCTTTTTCCAGGTTTAAATTCTAAATTTTTGACATTAAAAGTAAAATTCTTACACTCATTTAAGAATTTTTCAACTTCGCTAATTTTATTTAATTTTTTGGATAATTCAGCTGAAAAATTTTCTCCATTTTCATTAGAAAAAACTGCACTAACTTTAAAATATGATTCTGGGACAAAAACAGAAATTTCTCTTTCTCTTTCGACAATTAATCTTACGGCAACAGATTGAACTCTTCCTGCAGATAGTCCTTGTTTAACTTTTCTCCATAAAATCGGAGAAAGTTCAAATCCAACTAATCTATCAAGAACTCTTCTTGCTTGCTGAGCATTAACCAGATCATAATTAATTGTTCTTGGATTTTCAACTGCTTTTGTAATTGCTTTTTTTGTAATTTCATTAAACACTATTCTTTTCGTTTCCTTTTTTTCAAGTTTTAAAATTTCTGACAAGTGCCAGGCAATTGCCTCTCCTTCCCTATCCTCATCAGTAGCTAACCATATGATACTAGCATCTTTTACTGCTTTTTTGAGTATTTTTACTGTTTCTTTCTTATCATTAGATATTTGATAGTCTGGAATGAAACCTTTATTAATATCTATTCCCATTCCTTTGGAGGCAAGATCTCTTACATGTCCAAAACTAGATAAAACTTTAAAGGAATCTCCCAAGAAACCTTCGATAGTTTTAGCTTTTGCAGGAGATTCAACAATAACTAAATTAGTAGCCATATTTTAAATTTTTTAACTCTACAAAATTATAACAACTTTAAGTAAACTTCCTAATTTGTCCATAAAAATATTTTTCTGTGACTATTAAAATTCTCTCATTTACTCACATATTTTAATAAAAACTGACAATATGTCAATTTTTTTTTTTTAATTTTGTTGAGTCTTATGGAAAAAAAATTAATGTATATTGAAAGTTATGGATGTGCAATGAACTTCTCTGACAGTGAAATCATAGCATCTATTTTATCAAAAGTTGGATATATTCAAACTTCTGATATTACCAATGCTGATCTGATATTCCTAAATACTTGTTCTATAAGGGATAAAGCTGAACAAACTGTAAGAACTAGAATTAAGAGTTTTAAAAATCTTAAAAATAAAAATTCAAAATTAAAGATTGGAGTATTGGGGTGTATGGCAGAAAGATTAAAAAATAAATTTTTAGAAGAAGAAAAGCTAGTTGATCTAGTAGTTGGACCTGACGCATACAAAGATTTACCTAAACTTTTAAAATCAGTAAATAGAGGTGACAGAGCTGTCAATGTTGAATTATCTCTTGAAGAAACTTATGGAGATATCAGTCCTGTAAGATTAAACAGTAATAATATAACTGCATTTGTATCAATAATGAGAGGATGTGATAATATGTGTACTTTTTGTGTTGTACCATTCACTAGAGGAAGAGAAAGAAGTAGAGATCCTGAAACAATAGTCCAAGAAATCACGAAACTTTATAATGATGGTTACAGAGAAGTGACTTTACTGGGACAAAATGTTGATTCTTATCTCTGGTATGGGGGAGGTCCCAAAATTGACTTCAATAAACTTTCTGAAATTAAAAAGGCTTCCTCTGTAAATTTTTCTCAACTTTTAGAAAAAGTTGCAAAAATAAATTCTAATATGAGAATTAGATTTTCCACCTCTCATCCCAAGGATATTACTGATGAAGTAATTAATACAATTTCAAAATTTGAAAATATTTGTAATTATATCCATTTACCAGTTCAATCTGGTAGTTCCAGGATATTAAAATTGATGAATAGAGGTTACAATAGAGACTGGTACATCAACAGAATTAATAAAATAAGAGAAATAATTCCAAATTGTGGAATTTCTCATGACATAATTAGTAGTTTTTGTACTGAATCAGAAAAAGATCATAATGATACACTCAGCTTGATGGAAGAAGTTAAATTTGATTATGGATATATGTTTAAGTACTCGGAAAGACCTAATACAAAAGCAGCTAGAAAATTTAAAGATAATGTCTCAGAGAATGTAAAATCAAGAAGATTATCAGAAATAATTGAGAAACAAAGAATACATTCTTTAATTAGAAATAGAGAAAAAATTGGAAATACTTATAAAGTATTAGTTGAGGGAATATCGAAAAAATCAAATGATTTTTTATACGGAAGAACTACTCATAATCTTGTAACTATTTTTCCAAAAAAAAAATTTTCTCCTGGAGATTATGTGAAAATTAAAATTAAAGATTGTAATTCAGCTACATTATTTGGCGAATCAATCTAATTTAAAATACTTTAGATGAAATCTATTATTGACATTAAACAAAGATTTGGAATAATTGGAAATTCAAAAAAACTTGAACTTGCAATTGAAAAAGCCTTAAGAGTTTCTCCAACAGATATATCTGTTATGGTTACTGGAGAAAGTGGAACAGGTAAAGAGGTTATTCCAAAAATTATTCATCAAAATTCAGTGAGAAAACATAGTCCATATATCGCAGTGAACTGTGGGGCAATACCAGAGGGAACAATTGATAGTGAATTGTTTGGTCATGAGAAAGGATCCTTTACAGGGGCTACTAATAATAGAAAAGGTTATTTTGAAGTTGCAAATAATGGAACTATTTTCTTAGATGAGGTTGGTGAATTACCTTTATCCACTCAAGTAAGGTTATTAAGAGTACTTGAAACAGGTGAATTTATCAAAGTCGGAGCATCTACAACTCAGAAAACTAATGTAAGAATCGTTGCAGCTACAAATGTTGATATGATAAATGCAATTGATAAAAATCAATTTAGAGAAGACTTATTTTACAGATTAAATACTGTTGAAATTAATTTACCTCCTCTCAGACAAAGAAAAGAAGATATTGAATTAATTTTTAGAAAATTTTCTATGGATTTTGCCGAAAAATACAAAATGCCATCGATAAGATTAACCGATGATGCAATTAAATTAATTTCCACTTATCATTGGCCAGGTAATATTCGTCAACTCAGAAATTTAACTGAACAGATTTCTGTAATTGAAGAAAAAAGAATGATTAATTCAAATATTCTAAAAAATTATCTACCCCACAATAATAATTTACCTGTAATTCAAAATAAAAAAAATACAGATAATGAAATAACTGAGAGAGAAATTCTATACAAAGTTTTATTTGAAATGAAGAAAGATATATCTGAATTGAAAAAAATTACAAATAATTTCCTTCAAGAAAATGATAAAATTAACATTAGTAATAAAAGTTCAAATGAAATTTCCAATGATGAGTTAGTCAAATCTACAATTATAATTCCTTCAATATCGAAAGAAAAAATTAAAGATGAAGTTAATATTAAAGAACCTATTTCTTTACAAGAGAGAGAGATTGATATGATTAAAAATGTTTTAGTAAAATTTAAAGGCAAAAGAAATAAAGCTGCAAAAGAGTTAGGAATATCTGAAAGAACACTTTACAGAAAAATTAAACAATTTAAATTGTAAAAATGAAAAAAATATTTTTATTACCAATAATCTCATTTTTGATCTGTTCTTGCTCTATCTACTCCTTTTCTGGAACATCAATTAATTCAGATATAAAAACTGTCTATATCCCATTATTTCAAAATAAATCAAAATTAATTTATCCTGAATTGAGTCAAATCTTCACTCTAGCTCTTCAAGACAGATTTATACAACAAACTTCCATAGAAATCTCAGAAGAAAATGCAGAATTAACTTTTAATGGATTTATTAAAAACTATGAAATTAAACCAATCAGCATAACTTCTAATGATCAAGCTAATCAAAACAGACTTCAAATTGAAATATATATTGAATTTGAAAATTCTATAGATCCTAATAAATCATTTAATGAAAATTTCATGAGATTTGCTGATTATGACAGTAACCTAAATTTCAGTGATATTGAAGCTGAGCTAATTGATGAAATAATACTTGAACTAATTGAAGACATATTTAACAAAGCTTTTGCAGGGTGGTAAAAATGAAAAAAATTAAATTATTTAATATTATTAACAATATCTGTCATATTAATAAAATAGTATATGAAGATTTAGATCAAATTTCAAAAAAATATCCTTTTTTTTCTACAATTCATTCAATGAAAATTATTCATTCTAAAAACATTTCAAATGAAAAATTTAATGAAAACTTAATATCAAATTCCATAAAAATAAATGACAGAAAAGCACTTTATGATTCAATTGTTAAATTAAAAAATCCAAAAAGAAATTTTTTATTGAACAATAATACAAAAAGAGATGTGAGACAAAATAAACAAAGCTTTCTTGGATGGCTTGATACTTCAAAGGTCAGAAATCAAGAAAATAATAAATATGATTTTTCTAAAAAAACTGATTTCATTTTGAACTATATCAATTCAAGTAAAGAAATTAAAAAAAATAAATTTGAAAATAGAAATAAATTTGAAAATGGAACTGAAATTTATGACTTAAAAAATCATTCGGTTACTCAGACATTAGCTGAAATTTATAAAAATCAAGGTTATTATGACAAAGCAATAATTGCTTACGAAATTTTAAGTTTGAAATATCCACAAAAAAGTAGTTTATTTGCAAACGAAATAAAATTAATTAAAAAATTGAATAAATAATTATGTACACATTATTTTACATGCTAATAATATTATGTTGTGTTCTTCTTTTATTAGTAATTTTAGTTCAAAACCCCAAAGGTGGCGGGCTTTCATCGACATTTGGTGAAGGCAACCAATTTATGGGAGTAAAAAAGACATCAGACTTTCTTGAAAAAAGTACTTGGACACTTGCATTAATTTTAGTTGCTCTTACCCTTTTATCTAATTTTGCTATAAATAGAGATAAACAAAATAATCAATCTGAAATAATTAACGAAGTCGAAGACTTTTCTGATGACTTTAACTCAGAGTAAATAATTAGATTACTATGAAAGTTAAGGATGACAACTTTTCTCAATTTTTATTTAAAAAAAATATTTTTTAAAATAAATAAGACAAATTGACATAGTTTTCTACTCGGCACAATTTATGATCAATTAACGTAAACTAACTTTAATAAAAAATTAAATAAAATGACAAAACTTAAAATTAAACCACTATCGGACAGAGTTTTGATTAAACCTTCCCCCGCTGAAACCAAAACAGACTCTGGTATAATAATCCCAGATACAGCTCAAGAAAAACCTCAAAAAGGTGAAGTTTTTGCTGTTGGAAATGGAACTAAGGACTCTCCAATGACAGTTAAAGTTGGGGACAAAGTTTTATATGGAAAATATGCTGGAAATGAGTTAAAATTTGATGGAGAGGACTATCTCATGATGAGAGAATCTGATCTTTTAGCAATAATTTAAAAATTAAAAAAAATGGCAAAAGAAATAAAATTTGATTTAGAAGCTAGAGATGCTCTAAAAAAAGGAGTAGACGCTCTTGCTGACGCAGTTAAAGTTACATTAGGTCCTAAAGGAAGAAATGTAGTAATTGATAAGAAATTTGGAGCACCAACAATAACTAAAGATGGAGTAACAGTAGCTAAGGAAATAGAATTAGAAAATACAATTGAAAACATGGGAGCTCAAATGGTTAAAGAGGTTGCTTCAAAGACAGCTGACATAGCTGGAGATGGAACTACAACTGCAACAGTATTAGCCCAGTCAATTGTTTCAACTGGTCTAAAAAATGTTGCTGCTGGTGCAAATCCAATGGATTTAAAAAAAGGTATAGACATTGCGGTTAAAGCAGTTATAAAAAGTTTAGAAAAACAAACAATAGAAGTTGGTGATAATTTAGATAAAATAGAACAAGTTGCTTCAATTTCTGCAAATAATGATCCAACAATTGGAAAACTAATAGCAGAAGCAATGGAAAAAGTCAAAAAAGAAGGAGTTATAACTGTAGAAGAAGCTAAAGGTACTGACACTACTGTTGAAGTTGTTGAAGGTATGCAATTTGATCGAGGTTATTTATCACCTTACTTTGTAACTAATGCTGATAAAATGGAAACTGAATTAGAAAATCCTTACATATTAATTTATGATAAAAAGATATCAAATATGAAAGATATTCTTCCATTATTAGAGAAAACATCCCAAACTGGTCAACCAGTCCTAATTATTGCTGAAGATGTTGATGGTGAAGCACTAGCTACACTTGTTGTAAATAAAATACGAGGAAGTTTGAAAATTGCAGCTGTTAAAGCTCCTGGATTTGGAGATAGAAGAAAAGAAATGTTAGAAGATATTGCAATTTTAACTGGAGGAACAGTTATTTCTGAAGAAAGAGGTTTTAAATTAGAATCAACAACAATTGAAATGTTAGGTAAAACTGATAAGGTTGTTATTGATAAAGACAATACAATGATTGTTAAGGGTAAAGGAAAAAAATCTGATATTGATGCAAGAGTTAAACAAATAAAATCTCAAATGGAAAGTACGACTTCGGACTATGATAAAGAGAAATTACAAGAAAGACTTGCGAAACTAGCTGGTGGTGTTGCAGTATTATATGTTGGTGCCCCATCTGAAGTTGAAATGAAAGAAAAGAAAGATAGAGTAGATGATGCTTTACATGCAACTAGAGCTGCAGTTGAAGAAGGAATAGTTCCAGGTGGTGGAGTAGCTTTTGTTCGTTCAGGTGATGCTTTAGAAAAGTTAAAAGGTGAAAATGAAGACGTTAAAACAGGTATTCAAATTATTTCTAAAGCGATCGAGGCCCCAATAAGACAAATTGTTTCTAACTCAGGTGGAGAAGGTGCAGTAATTGTCTCCAAAATAAAAGCAAATAAAGATGATTATGGTTACAATGCAAAAACAGATACCTTTGAACCAATGCTCAAAGCTGGTATAATTGATCCAACAAAAGTAACTAGAGTAGCTCTCGAAAATGCAGCATCAGTTGCTGGTATGCTTCTTACTACCGAATGTGTTTTAGCAGACATTCCAGAAGAGAATAATGCACCTCCAATGGGTGGAGGAATGCCAGGTGGAGGAATGCCAGGTATGATGTAAATTAATCCCTAATAAAGGCTTATTGAGAAATAAGCCTTTATTAGTTTTTATTTATTATTTTTTTAACAACAGAAGAAATTAATTTACCATCTGCTTTAGAAGATAAATCCGTCATTGCCTTTGACATAATTTTGCCGAAATCCTTTAAATCAGTATAATCGTTTTCTAGCATTATTTTTTTAATATAATTAGTTATATCCTCTTCATTCATTTGTTCAGGAAGAAAATCCACTAAAATATTTAGTTGACTATTTTCATTATCAGCTAAATCACTTCTATTTTGATTTGAATATATTAAAGCTGATTCTTTTCTTTGTTTTATCATTTTTTTTATTATCCCAATCTCTTGATTACGATTAAGCTCTTGTTTACCATTAGCTGAGGTTTTAAATTTAATTATTTCACTTTTAATACTTCGTAAAACTTCTAACATTATCCTATCTTTATTTTTCATTGCATCTTTAATCGCAGGAATTATTTTTTTTTCTAAACTCATATTTTTACTATTATATATTAAATTGATTTTGCATTAAATTCTATTGATCCATTTTGTTTAGGATCAAGTGGTGATTTTGAAAACTGATTATCATTTAATTTTTTTTTATCATTTAGTTCAATCTCATGAATTTTAGATACGTTTTGATTGTCAATAAGATTTCTAGATCTAAACTTATAGTTAAATTTTTGGAGTCTTTCTTTCCTTTTATTCGCTCTTTCAAGTTGTTCTCTAACTTCGGAACTGTTAGACTTAAAATTTTCAACTTTGATATCTGTTTGATTGATATCAATAATTTTTTTATTATTTACATCAATATCACTCAAATTGTGATTGCATTCTTCTTGTTTAAAATTAACTTCTTTAAAACTGTCTTCAACTTTTTCAGTTAAATTATTTTTTCTGTTAAATTCAAGGTTGTTGATATTATCATTAAATATGTCAGATTTTTTTTCAAATTCATTGGTATCTGTAATGTCAAACTCAAAAGATATTTTTGCTTGAGAACCATTTTTATTTTTTTTATCATCAAAAAACAAATTTTGATCTTTTAATTTTGAACTATTTTCAAATTTATCACAAATATTTTTCTCTTCTTTATTTTTGATTTTATTATTTAACTTATGAATTATAATACTTGAATTATTATTTGTTAAAATATTATTATCAATTTCTTGAAAACCGGTAGCGACAACTGTTACATTTATTGAAGAGTTGAGTTCTTCATTTTCTGCTACTCCCATTATAATATCTGCTTTTGTATCTCCATCTAAAGTAACTTCATTTTGTATATATGATGAAATTTGATCCATCTCTTTAAATGTAACTTCGTCCTTTCCTGATAAAATTAATAGTAAAACTTTTTTTGCACCACGAATGTGACCATTATCAAGAAGAGGAGATTCAATAGCTCCTTTAACAGCATTTATAGCTCTTTCTGAACCAACAGCAGATGAAGATCCCATAATTGCTGTACCACTGTTAGCTAATACAGTTCTAGCATCATTTAAATCAATATTAACATGACCTTTTTGAGTAATTACTTCAGATATTCCTTTAGAGGCAGTTGCTAAGATTTCATCAGCTTTTTCAAAACCTGACTTGAAACCAAGATCACCATAAATATCTTTTAATCTATTATTATTTATTACAATAATAGAATCAACATATTTTTTTAATTCTAAAATACCTTCTTTAGCTTGTTTCATTCTTAAATCTCCTTCAAATTCAAATGGTGTAGTTACGATTGCAACTGTAAGTATGTCATTATCTTTTGCAGCCTTTGCTATCACTGGTGCAGCACCAGTTCCTGTTCCTCCACCCATTCCAGCATTTATGAAAACCATTTTTGTATTATATCTCAATATTTCTATTACATCATTTATATTTTCCTCAGCTGCAAACTTACCTCTTAATGGATCTCCTCCTGCACCTAACCCTTCAGTAACAGTAACTCCTAAGGGTATTTTATTTGATATTGGACTGCTATCTAATGCTTGTTGATCAGTATTACAAACTATAAAATCTACTCCTTTAATTCCTTTTTGAAACATATAATTAACAGCATTACTTCCTCCTCCACCTACGCCAATTACCTTTATAACTGAAGATTGATTTTGAGGAAGATCAAAAGCTAAATTTCTCATATTTTTTTAAATTTTAATTTTCATTATTTAAAAATTCCATAAATTTTTTAACCCACTTATCAAAAAATGAATCTTGATAATTAGTTTTTGAATTTATTTTTAAGTTAGATTTACTATTTTTTTCAATATCATTCTTGTAATTATTCATCAGCAATCCTATTGCTGTTGAATACATTGGACTATCTAAATCCTTTCTTTCTCCATTAGCTAAATGCTCATTCGGGAAACCTAACCTTGTATCTAAACCTGTTTCATGAACAAATAATTGTTTAATATGTTTAAGGTTTGAGCCACCTCCTGTTAATACAATTCCACATATTAAGGTATTTTTACTTTCCTCATATCCATAATTTTTTATCTCTATCAAAATTTGATCTATAATTTCGATTAATCTTGAATTTATTATTTCAGCCAATGTTTTTAATGAAATTTCTTTTGGTTCTCTACCTCTAAATCCTGGTATAGATACAACTTGTCTATCACTATTCTTTAAAGGTAATGCTGAACCAAACTTTACTTTCAATTGTTCAGCATGTTTTTCAATTATTGAACATCCCTGTTGAATATCTTTAGTAATTATATTTCCCCCAAAAGGAATTACAGAAGTATGCCTTATAACTCCATCTTTAAAAATTGCTAAATCAGTTGTTCCACCACCAATATCAATTAAACACACTCCAGCTTCTTTTTCTTCTTCACTTAAAACTGCGCTTGCAGACGCAAGTGGTTCAAGTGTAATCCCAGAAACCTTTAACCCTGAACTTTGAATACAGGTACATATATTTCCAATTGCAGTAGTTTGACCAATTACAACATGTAAATTTGCCTCTAATCTTCTACCCAACATTCCAATTGGTAATTTTATATTTGGTTCACTATCAACACTAAAATGTTGAGGCAATACATGAATAATTTCCTCACCATTTTTCATAACAAGTTTATGGACATTATCAATTAGCTTCTCAATATCACTCTGAGCGATAACGGCTGTATCATCATTTCTAATAATATAATCACTATGTTGTAAAGATCTTATATGCTGACCTGCAATTCCAACTACACATTTATTAATTTTGTACCCCGAATCTTCCTCGGCTTTCTTGATAGCATACTTAATAGAGTCAATAGTTTGAGTAATATTAACTACCACTCCTCTTTGAACTCCTAAAGAATGGGCCTTTCCAAAACCTAAAATTTCAAACTTTCCATAGTCATTTTTCATCCCTATTATAGCTACAATCTTTGTTGTTCCAATGTCTAAACCAACTGATAAACTTTTATTTTCCATTGTCACTATTTTTTTACACAAACAACTTGATTATTGAATTTTAAATTAATAAGTGAAAATTTATTTAAATTAATTTTATCAATTGAATTTTTATAAAAAATTTTAAATTTTTCAAATTTTAATTTTATTTCTTCTTTATTTCCAAACAAGACTTTATAATTTCCTGTCCTGAAATAAATATATAACTCGCTATTCAGATCAAATTCTAAAGCAAAAATTTGAGTATTAAAAAATTTGTCAGAATTGATAATATTCAATATTTCATTTAGTACATTCTTTTTATAATCATCCATTTTATTCAAATAAACATGATATACCCAAGCTGAATATGATGGAGATAACGAAAAAGAATCTAAACTAAAATCTAGATAATAAGATTTATTATCTTCAAATACCCTAAATAAAGGTTCTTTCTGAAAAATCTCAACATTCAAAATTTCTTCATTATCTAAATATAATTCTGCTTTGTCAATGTTTGAATGACTTTCAATATAATCTTCTAACAAATAAATGTTTATATCTTTAATAGGCTTATTTAAAATTGAATATTCAACAGTATTAATCATATCAAGAATTTCAATATCATTTACAAATGTTGATTCTTCAATATTTTTATATTTAATATCAATAGAATCAATAAATTTTTCTAGTAATTTTAATTCAACTTTTTTATCAAAAAAAAATATTATAAAACCTAATATAATAACAGTTAATATTTTAATTAAATTTCTAATCATCTAAATAAGATTTAATTGGACTAACTAGATCACTAATATCCCCTGCACCAAGGGTAATTAGAATATCAATATTATCTTTATTTAATATATTTGGAAAAGAACTCTTCTTATAAACGCCCTTCTCCTTACAATTAATTTTTTTTAAAAGATCAATTATACTTACACTATTATATGAATTTTCCCTAGCACCATAAATATCCAAAAGCATTACTTCATCAGATATTGATAGTACACTTGCAAAATCATCTAGTAAATGAAAAGTTCTAGAATATAAATGAGGTTGAAAAATAATTGTAATTTTTTTATTACTATATAATCTTCTTAAAGACTTGATAATTACTGAAATTTCATTAGGATGATGAGCATAATCGTCTATATACTTTATTTTTTCATTATTTATGTGATATTCAAACCTTCTTTTTACTCCATTAAATTCCCTTATTGACTTTATAATATCTAAAATATTAACCTTATTTAAATACGCTAAAGAGAATGCTGCAACTATATTTTCTATATTGTGGAAACCTTTTAAATTGGTATAAATATTTTTAGCTTTTCCACCAGGATAAACAATATCAAAGACAAAATTGTCATTTTTTTCTCTTAAATTTTCAGAATAAAAATTTGAGGTTTTTGAATTCAATGAATAAGTATACTTTGAATCAATCCTCAAACCCTCCTTAACAATTAGATTTTTTTGATTTACTTTTTTTGAAAATTCAATAAATGATTTATACAAATCTTCATAATTATTATAGCAATCCTGATGATCAAAATCAATTGATGAAATTATAATATATTTTGGGCTTAAACATAAAAATGATCTATCAAACTCATCTGCCTCAATTAAAAATTTATCACTTGAACCAGATATGAAATTTGATTTGTAATCTTTCAATATTCCTCCTACAAAACATGTAAAATCAGCATAGTTATGATTTAATATTGAAGCTAGAATACTACATATTGTGGTTTTACCATGTGACCCAGCTACTGCAATTGTGTTTGAATTTTCTGAAATCTTTCCTAATATTTCAGATCTTTTATATAATGGATATTTATTAAGTTTAAAAAAATTAAATATTGAATTTTTATTGCTTATAGCTGGAGTATAAATTACTAAAACATCTTTATTAACTTTAAAATTATTTGAAATATTTAATATACTTTCATCATAAAAAATTCTGCAAGAAAGACTTTCTAATTCAATAGTAATTTTTGATCTTATCCTATCGTACCCCTCTACAATTTTTTTTTTTTGAATAAAAAATTTTGCCAAAGCACTCATTCCTATACCCCCAATTCCAATTAAAAAAATTTTTTTATAGTTATTTTTAATCACAATGATATTTTTTTTATTAATTCAACTATCTTAGAAGATGCGTTAGGCACATACATTTTTTTTATATTTTTTGAAAGAAATTCTCTTTTATCTTTGGAGCTAGTTAATTTTTCAAGTTCATTAAATAATAATTTTTCAATGTTTTCTTCCTTAACTAAAATAGCTGCTTTTTTAGATTTTAAATGTTCAGCATTTTTATTTTGGTGATCTTCAGACACATTCGGGGATGGAATTAAGATAGTTGATTTACCTAATGCCATAAATTCAGATATAGCAATTGCTCCAGATCTAGAAATAACTACATCTGATATACTTAAAATTTCATAAATACTTTTTAAAAATGGTTTAATAATTATTTTAGAATCGTAATTATCATATTTTGTAACATAATCATTATAGTATAATTCTCCAGTTTGCCAAATTAGCTGAATATTTCTTAATTTGAACCAATCTAAGTTTGATGAAATTATTTCATTTATTCTTTTTGATCCTAAACTCCCTCCCAAAATTAAAACGGTAATTTTTGAAGAATCAAAAGAAATTTTCTTGTAGATAGTTTTTGATTTTGAATGAAAATTTTGAATTTCTTTTCTAATTGGATTTCCCGTAAATATTATTTTTTCTTTGGGAAAATATTTATCAAGTCCTTCATAAGCTACGCAAACGAAATTTACAAAATTTGATAAGATTCTATTGGTAATTCCCGGGTAGGAATTTTGTTCTTGAATTATAGTTGGGATTTTTAAAATAGATGCAATAAAAATAACTGGTCCAGATACATACCCCCCTGTTCCAATAACAATATTTGGTTTAAATTTTATTAAAATTATAAATGACATAATCAAACTGTGAAAAAGTTTAATGAAAAAAATAAAATTCTTAAAACTAAATTTTCTAGAATAACCACTTATCCATAAACCTTCTATTCGATAACCACTTTCTGGAACCTTTTTCATTTCCATCATATTTTTAGCTCCAACAAATAAAAATTCACAGTTAGGTATTTTTAATTTTATTTCATTTGCAATTGAAATTGCAGGAAAAATATGCCCACCTGACCCCCCACCACAAATCAAATATTTTTTATTCATAATTCATTTTTTTAACACTTTTACTTATACTGAGTATAATTCCAATTGAAGCACATGTGATCCATACTGATGATCCACCAGCACTTAATAGAGGTAAAGTTTGTCCAGTAACGGGTATTAAATTTACAGCTACTAACATATTTAAAAATGCTTGAGAAATTATGGATAAACCTAAGCCAATTGATAACATTAAAGCAAATTGATCTTCACATTTAACACCAATTTTTAATACCCTATAAATAAAAAATATGTATAATGATAAAATAATTATAGCCCCTATTCTTCCATATTCTTCAATTATTATTGCAAAAATAAAATCTGAAGAAGATTGAGGTAAAAAATATTTTTGGATACTTTTCCCTGGTCCTTTACCCCAAACTCCACCTAAATATATTGCTTTCTTTGCCTGATTGACCTGATAATTTGATTTATTTTTACTAGAAAAATATGACGATATTCTTGATTCCCAAGTGAAAACTCTTGAGTCTGAACTACTTAAAGTTTTACTAATTTTAAAAAAAATAATAAATGAAATAATTGCTGAAATTACCAAGAAGAAAAAACTTTTAAAATTTAATCCTCCAACAAATATTATAATTAAACTTACCAAGAAAATTATAGCTGCGGAAGAAAAATCTGATGGAAGAATTAGGCTACAAATTATTAATATTGGTAATAAAATTGGAATGAATGAAAACCTAATTGAATGGAGTTTATCTCTATAGTGAACAAGATTTCTTGATAAAAGTAAAAATAAAGATAATTTAGCAAGTTCTGAAGGTTGAAATGTAAAACCTGCTAGTTTTATCCACCTACTTGCATTAACACCATCAATTTTTATATTTGTTTTAATTGAAAAAAATATCATAATTAATGAGATACAAAATATGAAATACGATATATTATAAAAATATTTATAAGGAACTATAGCAATTAATCCCATTATTAAAAACCCGATAAATAAATGAAATAAATGTCTAAATAGATAAGATAATGAATTACCACTTTTATATGTAAAAGCTAAATAACTTGAGGAGCTATATACCATAATAACTGAAAATATTGATAATAAACATACAATAGTCCAAATATATTTATCTCCTTTTATTAGTTTGTAAACATCCATTTATAATAATCTTATTTGTGATTTAAATTCTCTCCCTCTATGTTCATAATTAGAAAATAAATCTAAACTTGAACAAGCAGGTGATAATAAAACTACATCACCCTTTGATGATAGTTGATAAGCTAGAAGAACTGCATCCTTCATAGACTTAGCCTCATCAATTCTTTCAACAACATTTTTAAATTCATTAATAATCTTAGTATTATTTTCTCCTAAACATATAATTGACTTAACCTTTTCTTTAACTAATGGAACTAAATCTGAATAGTCATTGCCTTTGTCAACTCCACCGCAAATCCAAATAAGTGGTTTATTCATCGAATTAATAGCATACCAAGCTGCATTAACATTTGTGGCTTTAGAATCATTTATGTAAGTAACCCCATACACATTTAAAACCACTTCTAATCTATGCTCAATTTTATCAAAACTTGATAAACAATCTCTTATAATTTGATTATTAATATTTAATATTTTAGATGTAATTCCTGCTGCCATAGAATTATAGATATTATGCCTTCCTTGAAGGGCTAGTTCATGAATTGTCATAGTAAATTTTTGTTTATTTATATTAATTTTAATTTCGTCATTTGATATAATTGCTATATCATTTATTGATTTTTCGCCATAAGAAATAATCTTTGCTTTGATAGAATTTATTTCTCTTTTAATTAATTTATCTTCATTCCAAAAAATAAAGTAATCTGAATCAGATTGATTTTTAGTGATCTTTAACTTTGATTTTAGATAGTTTTTTATATCGAATTGATATCTATCTAAATGATCGTTAGAAACATTCAAAATAATAGATATAAAAGGCTTAAAATCTTTAATATCATCTAATTGAAAACTACTTACTTCTATTACCCAATATTCATAATCTCTAGTTGATAGTGCTCTTGAAAAACTTTTTCCAATATTACCACATAAAGAAACTTCAATATTTGAGCTTCTTAATATTTCATATATTAATTTAGTTGTTGTTGTTTTACCATTGGTACCAGTAATAGCAATTATTTTACCTTTACAAAATCTATATGCATATTCAATTTCAGAAATTATTTCAATTCCTCTCTCTTTTACTTCGTGAATTAAAAGAGAATCCTTTATACCGGGACTTTTAACAACCAAATTAGAGGATAATAAAAGTTCTTTATTATGTCCATTCTCCATAAAATCAAAAGAATTAGCAATTAGTTCCATTTTAAACTTTTTTTTGATTTCAAATTGATCTGATATAAAAAAATTATATCCAAGTTTTTTACTTAATAATGCAGATCCTAAACCGCTTTCTCCAGCCCCAAGAATATATATCATCATCTTAATTTTAAAATTAAAAAACTAAGTATTGCTAATATTACAGCCAAAATCCAAAATCTTGTCACAATTTTGCTTTCATGAATTCCTTTTAATTGAAAATGGTGATGCAATGGTGACATAAGAAATATTCTCTTCCCATTACCAAACTTCTTTCTTGAATATTTAAAATATAGTACTTGAATTATTACTGATATACTTTCAATAAAAAAAACACCACAGAATATAGGAATTAAAAGTTCCTTTCTAATAGCAATGGAAAAAACTGCAATAATTCCTCCAATAGACAAACTACCTGTATCTCCCATAAAAATTTGGGCAGGATATGAATTATACCATAAAAATCCTATACATGATCCAACAAATGAACTCATGAAAATTACAAGTTCCTCTGAATAAGGAATAAACATAATATTTAAATAATCTGAAAAAACAAGATTACTAGATACATATGCGTATAATGCAAGTACTAGTCCAATAATTGCAGAAATACCAGTAGCTAATCCATCCATTCCGTCAGTCAAATTTGAAGCGTTTGAAACAGCTGAAATAATGAATATTGCAATTGGTATAAATATAATCCATGACCATTTCTCTGGTTCATTTATTAAGAAACTTACAAGATCTGAGTAATTCAACTCATTATTTTTGAAAAATGGAATAGTTGTAATTGAAGATTTTACATATGTATTTATTCCATTACCTAAATCATCTATTGATTTTGAGGTTTTCACTAAAACATCTGAATGAAAATGCAAAATAGAACCAACTATACATCCTAATATGACTTGTCCAATAATTTTAAACTTAGCAGCTAAGCCTTTTTTATTTTTTTTAAAAACTTTAATATAATCATCAATAAAACCGATCAAACCCAACCAAATAGTAGTAATTATCATTAATATTATATATATGTTGTATATTTTACATATCAAAATAGTTGGAATTAAAATTGATATAATTATTATTAAGCCCCCCATGGTAGGTGTCCCTTTTTTTTTATTTTCACCTTTTAATCCTAACTCTCTAATTTGATCATCAACTTGATATTTTTTTAATATTTTGATTATATAACCTCCAAGAAATAATGATATTAATAATGAGGTCATTAAGGCTAATGAAGCTCTAAAAGAAATGTATTCAAAAACTCCAATTCCTGGTATATCATAAATTTTATTAATATAATTGATAAGATAATACAACATAATTAACTTTTATTTAGATTCAAAATAACATCATAATCACTAAAAGGAATTTTCAACCCATTACTTTCTTGGAATTTTTCGTGACCTTTACCGGCAATAAGAATAACATCACCTGCTCTACAATTCGATATTCCAATCAATATTGCTTGATATCTATCTTGTTCAACTTTTACTTTATTTAATTCTTTACTGTTTAGATTATGTTTCATATCATTGATTATATCCTCAGGGTTTTCGTATCTGGGGTTATCGGAAGTAAAAATTACACAATCTGACCATTTACACGACTCTTTTCCCATAATTGATCTTTTTCCTTTATCTCTGTCACCCCCACATCCAATAACTGTAGTTAATTTTGCACTGTTTTTCTTAATTTTATAAATTGTCTTATATACATTAGTTAATGCATCAGGTGTATGAGCATAATCAATAATTGATATTATACCTTTATTTAGTTTAAGGCACTGAAACCTTCCATCGATATTTCTCAATGTTGATAAATTTGTAAGAGTTCTTGATGGTTCTTGATCTAATTCTATTGCTGCGGCATATGTTAATAATAAATTCCTAGCATTGTGTTCACCAATTAAACTTGAGTAAAAATCTTTATTGTCAATTTTTAAACATAATCCATCAAAACTATTTTCCATAATTTTTAAATGATAATCAGCAATAGAATTTATAGCAAATGTTTTCACATTTGACTTTGAATGATAAACCATTGTCTTTCCATGAATATCATCGCAATTAATTATTGAGACTGAACTTGATGATAAGTCATCAAAAAATCTTTTTTTTGTCAAGATATAATCATCAAAAGTTTTATGATAATCTAAATGGTCTCGACTTATGTTTGTGAATAATCCTAAATCAAAATTTAAAGCATGTACTCTATTTTGTTTTATTGCATGAGAACTAACTTCCATAAAACAATATTTACATTTCTGATCTACCATTAATCTCAGCATTTTATTAATCTCAATTGCGTCAGGAGTAGTATATTTTGATGGGTATTCATTATCATTTATTTTATTTACTATGGTCGAAAGAAGTCCAACTTTATAATCAAAAGAAATGAATAAATCAAATAATAAATTTACCACAGTTGTCTTTCCATTTGTTCCAGTTACTCCAATTAACTTAATTTCATCTGAAGGATTATTATAAAAATTTGAAGCAATAATCGATAATGCCTTTGTTGAATTTTTAACTTTGACATATGTAATATTTTCATTAATTGATTTGGGATAATACTCACATACTACAGAAATTGAACCAAGTTGTATTGAATTTGAAATAAAATCATGTCCATCCAATATATTTCCCTTCAATGCAATGAAAAGTGAGTCTTTTTTTGTTTTTTTTGAATTAAAACAAATATTAGATATGGCAATGTTTGTATCACCTTTAATTTCAATCAATTCAACTTTATATAAAATATCTTTTAATAACTTCATCAAATTAGCGTTATAATTATTGTATCATTTAAATTAAAATTATCTCCTACAGGGAGTGATTGGCTCTCCACAATCCCATTCCCATTTGATTTAACTGTTAAGCCTGAGTTCTCAAGTATATATATGGCATCCATTTTATTCATTCCTATTACACTTGGAATATTTTTTAAATTAATTTTTGATTTGACTATATTGAAATTTTCAATATTGGATTCATTTTCACAATCATTATTTTTATTTTCCAGTAATTTATTTATGATTTCAAAAAACCATTTTTTGTCTTTAAATACTTTTCGATTACTAGATAAAATTATTTCTCTCGAAAAAAGTAAATCTCTGACTTCAGCAAATACAGGAGCTGCAACAATATTCCCATAAAATCCAATATTTACATCAGGCTTATTTACAAGAACCATACACGAATATTTTGGAGATTCCGCTGGAAAAAATCCAACAAATGATGATCTATATTCATTTGAATAAGATCCATCTTTAGCAATTTTGGTCGTACCTGTTTTACCAGCACAAGAATTTACTTTTGAAAATATATTACTAGCAGTTCCGTCTTCTACAACTTCAATCAAAAAATTTTTTAAAACTTTTAAAGTTTCTTTAGAACATATATCACTTATCAAAATATTTTTTTGCTTTTCATATTCTAATTTCTGACCGTTTTGAATTTTTTGAACAATATAAGGTTGAACCATATTTCCATCATTTGCAATTGAATTATAAAAAGTTAATAGCTGTAGAGGTGAAATTTGAATTTCATATCCAAAAGCCATCCAAGGTAAAGTAACTTTTGACCATGTTGAATGAGAAGTATTTTTTAAATAACTAACTTCTTGTCCTATTAAATCAAAGTTTAAATTTATGTTAACCCCGATTTTTTTTAATTCATTAACAAACAAATCTGGATCATCTTTAAACCCCTCATTAATTATTTTTGAGATCCCAATATTAGATGACAGTTTAAAAATATCTGAAAGAGATAGTACTCCATGTCCGCCTTGCTTATAGTTTGAATCATACATATATCTATCATGAAATTTATATCTTCCATTTCCTGTATCAACTTTACTCAAGGTATCAACAATTTTATTTTCTAATGCAATTAATAAAGATGCTAATTTAAATGTTGATCCAGGTTCATAATTTGAACCTATAGCATGGTTATAGTATTCTTTATAAATATTAAGTGAGGACTTATTTAAACTTGACATAGCTTTAATTGCTCCAGACTTAACCTCCATCACAATAATTACACCACTTTCAGCATCATATTTTTTGAGAGTTTTAAGTAATGCTCTATGAGCTATGTCTTGAAATCTAATATCAATAGTTGAAAAAATATCATATCCTGTTTTTGGTTCTATATCATATTTATTTGAAATAGGTTTCCATATTCCATTATTTATTTTCTGCATCATTTGTTTTCCAGGAATACCTTTTAAAAAATTATTATAAGATTTCTCGATCCCAACATCTTTATTATTTCGTCCATAGCCTATTACCCTCTCACATAATTTCCCAAATGGTCTAATTCTTTCAATATTTCTTGAGTAAATTAATCCCCCTTTAAATCTTCCACTTGAAAAAATGGGAAAACTTTTAATTCGCTTAAGTTCACTGTAACTTAAACCAGATTTTATTTTTAAATATTTCTTTTTATTTTCCCTTGCATCTAATAACAACTTCTCATAATCATAACTAGATTTATCAGCAAGTAATTCAGAAAGATCTCTTGCTAGATCCTTGTAATTTTTTAAAAATAATGAATCATTTGGAACAGTAGAATCAAAAGCAATTGTAAAGAATGGTACTGAGGTAGCTAATAAATCTCCGTTAATATCAAAAATATTCCCTCTTTGAGGAGGTATTTCCTTAAATTTTATAGTTGAGGGATAAATATTTTCTAATTCTAGATCTCCTTGAATAGATATAATTCTAAGGATTATAATATTTGCAATAAATACTATTAAAATACTTATAAACATAACTCTATAAAAGATTTTCTTTTTTTCAGTCATATTTATCAAAATTTATTCGATAAATAGTATCGTTTGTCTCTTCTAAATCTATTCTTGAAACTGATTTTGATACATTTGAAAAAGAACTTAATGAAGATAAAGAAATTCTTAAGTTTATATGATTTGATTTTAAATCTGTAATAGATTTATTAAGTCTGTCCAGATAATTTATTTTTTGATCAAATTTATGAGAACTGAAAATTATAACTAAAAATAAAAATGACACAAAAATTAAAAATCGCCATGATAAAGAAATAATTTTTGAATTTAATTCGATATTTATTTTTTGACTGTAAAATATATTTTTAAAAAAATTTTTTATTAAACTTTTCATATTCTTTCAGCTATCCTTAATTTTGCACTTCTTGATCTGCTATTATTAAATATTTCTTTATTTGATGGAGTAATTGGTTTTCTATTAATTTTTTTAAAATAGGGTAAAGGGTTACCATAAAAATCCTTATCAACTTCACCATCAAACTTTCCATTTTTAATAATATTTTTTACTAATCTATCCTCTAAAGAATGATAGGATATAACTACCAATCTTCCTCCCGTTTTAATTAAATTTATAGATTGTTTTAACATTTGTTTTAAAGAATTTATTTCATCATTTACTTCAATTCTTATTGCTTGAAATAATTTTGCTAAAAACTTATTTTCTTTTTTTTGTTCATAGGTGTTTTTGAGAATTTCTTTTAATTGATTAACATATTTTATAGAATTTTCAATTCTATAATCACATATTTTCTCAGAAATATTTTTTGAATTTCTTAAATCCCCATAAATCTTAAATATTCTCTCTAAATCTTTTTTTTCATAATTATTTAAAATATTAACTGCATTAATTGGATTATCTGTATTCATTCTCATATCAATTTTTGAATTAAATCTTGTTGAAAAACCTCTTTCTGGGTTATCAAATTGATAAGATGACACACCTAAATCAGCTATTAGTCCGTCAATTTTATCTACTCCATAAGACTTCAGAACTTGACTCAAATATTTAAAATTCATATTAATTAATGTTAGACTATCATTATTAATTTTATTAGATATAGCCATCTGATCTTGATCAAAAGAAAATAGATGTCCTCCATTAATTCTTGACAATATTTGATTTGAGTGTCCTCCTCCTCCATATGTTACATCAACATAAACTCCCAACGGATTAATATTAAGACCATTAATACTTTCTTCCAACATAACAGGAATATGAAATCTATTTTTCATCATTTCTATTTATTTTACCCATTACAGATTCAGCCATATTCGAAAAATTAATAGATTGATTTTTTATTAATATTTCATATTGTTTTTTATCCCATATTTCTATTATATCACCAACGGCAGCTAATATTACATCTTTATTAATTGATGCATAGTTTATAAGATCTTTTGGTATTTGTATTCTAGACATTTTGTCAGATTTGACTAATCTAACTCCTGATGTAAATAATCTAATAAAATCATTATTTTCTTTAATGAATCTATTTAAATTATTTATTTCTTTCATGGTCTTGCCCCATTTATTTAGTGTATGGATTTCCAGACATTGATTAAAAATTGATCTTTTCAAGATCAAGCCTTTTTTAAATTCCTCAATTTGCTTTTTTAATCCAACAGGGAGTAATATTCGACCTTTAGAATCCGCTTTACATTCATACATTCCTACTAAACTATCCATATAAAATTAATTTATACAAATATATACCACTTTTTACCACTTTTTACCACTTTGTTAATAACTTTATTTTTTTTTTTTATTTTGTAAAAAAAAATTATTAAATCATTTAATTATTTTATAGATTTTATTCATTACTTTGGAAAACATTAATTAAAGTTGATATCATCGTAAATAAGTTTAAATACATAGACAAGGGTAAAGGGCCTGTAATAATTTTCCTTCATGGATTAATGGGGACATTGAGTAACTTTGATCAAATTACCAAAATTATTAGTGAAAAAGAATATAGAATATTGATCCCTGAACTTCCTATTTTTGATTTACCATTACTAAAGACCTCTGCGAAAGAAATTTCAAATTTCCTATCAGAATTCATTAGCAAATTGAAATTAAAAAATGTAATACTACTTGGTAACTCACTTGGAGGCCACATCGCTTTGATTTATACTATTAAAAATCAATCGAATGTAAAAGGTTTAATTTTAACTGGTAGTTCAGGATTATATGAAAAATCTATGGGAGAAACTTTCCCAAGGAGAGAAGATTATGAGTACATTAAATTAAAAACTCAAGAGGTTTTTTACGACCCAAAAGTAGCATCTAAGAAACTAATTGACAGTGTATATAAAAATGTAAATAATAGAAAAAGAGCAATTAGAATTTTAGCTTTAGCTAAATCTGCTATTAGACATAACTTGTCAAAAGAATTAAAAATAATTCAAATACCCACTTTACTAATTTGGGGTAATAATGATCAAGTTACGCCTCCTGAAGTAGCTAAAGAATTCAAAAATTTAATTAAAAATTCAACAATTCGTTGGATTGATAAATGTGGACATGCACCGATGATGGAACATCCAATTATATTCTCAAATTTCTGCTTAAAGTGGTTAAAAATTATAGATGAAAATTAAATCCGCGAAATTTATATTAAGTAGCTCAGAAATTGATTCTTGTCCACCTCCAAATCTTCCAGAATATGCTTTTATTGGTAGATCGAATGTAGGAAAATCATCTCTTATTAATATGATAACAGAAAGAAATTCACTAGCAAAAACCTCTAATAAACCTGGAAAAACAAAACTAATTAATCACTTCTCAATAAATCAAAATTGGCTTCTGGCGGACCTACCTGGTTATGGATATGCCAAAGTATCAAAAAAAGAGAGAAGTTTTTTTCTCAAATTAATAAAAACATATTTAACTAATAGAGTAAACCTAATTTGTACTTTTTTACTTTTGGATATTAGAATTAAACCCCAAGTACTTGACTTAAATTTCATGAAATGGATGAATTTAAAACAATTGCCATTTGTTTTAGTTTTCACTAAATCAGATAAACTAAAAAATAATATTTTAAATTTAAATTTGAATATTTATATTGATAAATTGAATGAAACTTGGGAGGAACTTCCAAAATTTTATGTAACTTCATCAAAAAATAAGATTGGTAAAAATGAAATTTTAAGATATATTGATGTCTTAAATTCAAAAATTAATCCTGATTTTTTTTGACTTCATAAAGTTTTAATTCTTCCCCAAAGGATCTTGAAAATTCTATTATTTTCTTTGACATTTTTTCATCATTTGTGGCTCTCTCATATGTTTCTGCCATAGAAAATAAAATTTGATGAAAAAAAACTTTCATTTCATCAATTTTCATATCCTTGGTCCATAAATCAATTCTTAATGAGTTTTTCTTATCTTTATCCCATAATGACAAAAAAAATGCATCTGCTTTTTGATTTTTAATTCCTTCTGATTCAGCAGACCAAAATAGTTTTTCAGGAACTTTATTTTCATCAAGTTCAATTTTAATTTTAATATTAGATTCTTTCATAGCATTAATTTACCTTTATATCTTGATTTATTTAAAATTTTTTTACTGTCATACTCATTAATTAAATCGTTCAATGTTACCTCTGGATTATTTAACATGTATGATTCAATAATTTTCCAACCAATCCATTTACCTACTCCTCCCGGGGATTTATGATCAATTGAAGATCCAAATTTTGAAAAAGGAGCATCATCTATAAATCTTTGTTTGTTTCTTATATCTGAAGAAAATATAATTTCCTGTTCTATAAAATATTTCCAAATTAATTCTTGGTTATTTATACACCATTTCATTTTTCTTTCATCACAACCAAAAATAATATTTGGTTTTTCATTTTTCAAAATTAATGAAGTTAAATAATAAACTTTACCATAATCAAGAATTTGACTTAGAAAATTAGTTTCATTTGACTTTTGAATTTTTGATTCAAAATAACTATTAAAAAGTTTTGAAGGAATATTAAATTTATTAAAGCTTGATTTAATATAATTAGGAAAATAAGAGTATTCAATAGAGTTTTTTCCAAGAAACATATCCAGCGAAATCAATATTAAATTATCCTTAACAATAATAGGTTCTAATGACTCAAAATTAGATACCCATGTGTAAACTTTAATTGAGTCAGATTTTGGAAAATATTTAAAGTAATTTGTAAATATTTTTTCAATTTCTAAATTAAACTTTTTAATATCTTTAAATACAGAATCAACCTTATAAAATAAAGACTTAATTTGATTGTCATTATATCTTCCAGACAGAGTCTTTAAATCAATATCATACATAAAAAATTCTGGAAATCTTTTTTTTAACAATTCTATTTCATTTTTAAATTTTAATGAATCAATGGAAAAAAAATAGTGATCAAAATTATCAATCTTTAATTTTATCTCAGATTTTTTATGAAAAAGATTATAATTACAAACCACAAATATTACTGGTACGAATACAATCAGAATTTTTAAAATATTTTTCATTTATTTAAATTTCTCTCAATATATTAAATCCTGCAACAAAGTTTAAAATTGATTTAGTAAATTTGCATAATAATTACAACATGAAAAAAATTAAAACAATAAACTTCATAAAAAATTGGTTGCTTGATTATTCAATCAAGTCAAAAACTGAAGGTTTCGTTATTGGAGTTTCAGGAGGTATTGATTCTGCTTTAACTTCAACATTATGTGCAATGACTAAAAAAAAAGTAATATGTGCATCACTTCCTATAAAAAAAAATAAAACCCAAATAGAATTATCTCAAAACCACATAAGTTGGTTAAAAAATAAGTATCCTCAAGTGGAAGAAATTAAGATTGACTTAACTAAAACATATGAAACTTTAAATTTTGCACTACCATTAAAAAAAAATGATAATTTATCGTTGGCAAATTTAAAATCTAGATTGAGAATGGTATCTCTTTATTTCTTGGCATCATCTAATAATCTCTTAGTTGCGGGAACAGGTAATAAAGTTGAAGATTTTGGAATTGGCTTTTACACTAAATACGGAGATGGCGGTGTAGATATTAGCCCAATTGCAGATTTAACAAAAACCGAAGTTTATGAATTAGCAAAAGAATTAAAAATCATAAAAACAATTCAAGATTCTGTTCCAACTGATGGATTGTGGGATGATTTTAGAACTGATGAAGATCAAATAGGAGCTTCTTACAAAGAAATTGAAAAAATTATGGAATATGTCAACAAAAATTCAAAAAGAAAATTAAACAAAAGAGAAAAAGAAGTTTTAAGTATATATAAAAATTTTCACTCAAAAAACCTTCACAAGATGAATCCAATTCCAGTGTGTGAAATTCCAAATAATCTTAGATAATTATTTTATATTCCAACTTAAATCACCTGCAATTAATTTATTTAAATCATCCTCAGTAAAATTAAAATTAATTTGATTTAACATTTCATCTTCATAACATTTTCTTTTTTTTTGAAAAAAAATTCCAAAAGGTCTAGGAAATTTAGAATAATTGTAATTGATATCAGAAAACCTAGATAAGATATTTGCTTTTTCAATTGACTTTTGATCATGAATCCATAAGTCTTCAACTGAAATGTTTTTGTCATTTAAATCAACAATAAGAGGATCAATTCCATCTAATTTGATCCCCTTATCATTTTCATCTCCAAAAATTAACGGTTTGTTATTTTCTAAATAAATTGAGTTATTCTTTTTAAAATCTTTATTAGTAAATTTTGAAAAAGCTCCATCATTAAATATATTACAATTTTGATATATCTCAATTAATGAAGTCCCTCTGTGATTATTAGCTTCAATTAAAATTTGCCTCATATGTTTTGGTTCTCTATCAATGGCTCTTGCAATAAATGAAGCGTCAGCTCCAAGAGATAAAGATATTGGATTAAAAGGGTTATCAATCGATCCTAATGGAGTTGATTTAGTAGTTTTTCCTAGCTCTGAAGTTGGAGAATACTGCCCTTTAGTTAAACCATAAATTTCATTGTTAAATAATAAAATATTTAAATCTAAATTTCTTCTTAACAAATGAATTAAATGATTACCTCCAATTGATAATGAATCACCATCTCCAGTTATAACCCAAACATTTAAGTCTGGTCTTGAGGATTTTAATCCAGTAGCAACTGCTGTAGCTCTTCCATGAATTGAATGCATTCCATATGTATTCATATAATATGGAAATCTTGAAGAGCATCCAATACCAGAAATAAATACAATTTTTTCTTTTGAAATTCCAATATTTGGTAAAATTGACTGAACTTGCTTTAAAATTGAGTAGTCACCACACCCAGGACACCACTTAATTTCTTGATCATTTGCAAAATCTTTCAAGTTATAGTTATTATTTTTCATGATAAATTTAGTTTAGTAAACTTTTAACTTTATTAACAATTTCATGAGAATTAAATGGTATTCCCATAATTTTATTTAAAGGGATTGCATTAACTAAAAACTTATCTCTAATTATTTTTATTAATTGACCATTATTAATTTCTGGAACTAAGATTATTTCAAAATATTTTAAAATATCTTCAATATTTTTTGGTAAAGGTACTATATAATTTATATGAATGTGAGCAATATCATATCCATTTTTTTTCAATTCATTTATTGATGATTGGATTACTCCATAAGTAGATCCCCAAGAAATAATTATCATATCTGAATTTGTTGAACCTGAACTAAATTTTTGATCTGGTATAAAATTAGAAATATTATTAACTTTTGCTTGTCTTATTTTAACCATTAATTGATGATTTTCAGGTTCATATGAAACATCACCTGAATCATTATCTTTTTCAAGACCACCAATTGTATGCTCTAAATCCTTTGTTCCAGGTATAGCCCAATTTCTTACGAAATTTTCATTTCTTAAATATGGATTAAATTTTTCAGAGAACTTTAATTTTTTAAATTCATATTCAAAGTCTTCCAGATCAGTTATAACGGGAAAGTTCCATGGTTCAGCTCCATTTGCTATATATCCATCACTTAAAATAATAACTGGAGTCATAAATTTTAAAGCTATCTTACATGCATTGTAAGTGACTAAAAAACAATCAGATGGTGAAGAAGGCGCAAATACAGGAATTGGTGCTTCTCCATTCCTCCCGTAAACAGCTTGTAAAAGATCTGATTGTTCAGTTTTTGTTGGAAGTCCAGTAGATGGGCCTCCTCTTTGAACATTAATTATAATTAATGGTAATTCTAGCATAAATACTAAACCAAGCGCTTCAGTTTTTAAGGCCATACCGGGACCTGAGGAGGCAGTTACAGCCAAATTTCCTCCAAAAGAAGCCCCAATTGCGGAACAAATTGCTGATATTTCGTCTTCGGCTTGAAAAGTTCTCACTCCAAAAGACTTATACTTCGATAATTGATGAAGTATGTCAGATGCAGGAGTAATAGGATATCCAGAATAAAATAAATCTAATTTTGATTTGTATGAAGCTGATACTAGAGCTAAACAAATTGCTTGATTACCTAATATATTTCTATAACTCCCTTTTTTCATTTTCCTAGGTTTAACATCAAATCTACTTGAAAAAGTCTCAGAAGTATCACCATAATTATATCCTGCTTTTAAAACAGAAATATTAGCGTTGAGTATATTTTTGTTATTATAAAATTTTTGTTCAAGAAATATTATAGTTGAATTAATTGATCTATTAAATATCCAGTAAATAAAACCTAACACAAACATATTCTTACATCTGTCAATTTCTTTTTTTTCAAGATCAGTATTTTGTAATCTTTCTCTAGTAAGCTTTGTGATGTCAATTTTATGAACTATAAAATTTTTTAGATCAAAATTATCAAAAGGATCATCAGAATCAGGTATTTTTGCTAACCGCATATTCCTTTTATCAAACCCTGAAGTATTTAATATAATTATTCCTCTTTCCCTTAGCTTATTAATATTTTTTTTTAATGAGGCAGCATTCATGGCTACTAAGACGTCACAATTATCTCCTGGTGTAAAAACTTTAGATCCAAAATTAATTTGGAAACCTGAGACACCTGCTAAAGTTCCGATTGGAGCTCTTATTTCTGCAGGGAAATCAGGTAAAGTACTTAAGTCATTTCCATAAAAAGCTGTATTATTTGTAAATTGACCTCCAGCTAATTGTATTCCATCTCCTGAATCTCCTGCGAATAATATTGTAACATTATCCAACGTTTTTTTAATTTTACTCATCTAAAAATTTACTATTCAACATTTATAACTTTATTTATCTCAGGAGCATATTTCTTAATTGTATACTCAACACCTGACTTTAAAGTCATTTGATTAACAGTACAGCTTTGACATGACCCATGAAATTTAACTATAACATCAAGTTCATTGGTGATTTCAACTAACGATACATTTCCACCATCTCTTTCAAGAAATGGTCTAATTTCAGATAATGCGTCTTGAATTTTTTTTACTAGATCAGAAGTATTATTACTTGTCATATAATTAAATTTTTAACATCCATCCATATTTTTAATCTTAACTATCTGTGATGGTTCAATATTTTTATTTCTATAATTAACTTTATTAACAATAGATTTTGCAAGATTATAAAAAATTTTAGAATTTTTAGAATTTTCTTGAAGTGCAGTTGGGTGTCCTACATCAGATGATTCTCTTATACTAGTTGAAAGAGGGACCTCTCCTAAAAAGTTTAAATTTAGATCATCAGATAAATTTTTAACACCGTCTTTACCAAAGATATAATGTTTTTTGTTATTTGTATTGTCAGAAATAAAATATGACATATTTTCAATTAAACCAATTATTGGTATATTGATATTTTCATACTGAAACATTTTTACTCCTTTTTTTGCATCTGCAAGCGCAATATTTTGAGGAGTGCTTACAATAACTGCTCCAGTGACAGATACGCTTTGAATTAGAGATAAGTGAATATCTCCTGTGCCAGGGGGTAAATCCACTAAAAGGTAATCTAGATTACCCCAATCAGAGTCGTTTATTAACTGATTTAAAGCTTTAGTTGCCATTGGTCCTCTCCATACTAAAGCTTGAGAATTATTAGTAAAAAAACCTATACTCAATAACTTAATACCATAACTTAAAACAGGGACAATAACTGATTTATTTTTAATAGTCTTAACTGTGGGCTTACTTTTTTCCACATCAAACATTATATGTTGAGATGGACCATAAATATCAGCATCTAAAACTCCGACTTTAAAACCTAATCTATTTAAAGAAATTGCTATATTAGATGTAATAGTTGATTTTCCTACACCACCTTTTCCAGAAGCAATTGCAATAATATTTTTTATATTTTCTAATTTTTTTCCACTGATAGTTTCATTAAGAGTATTTTTCTTGGATATCACTTTAATTCTTAATTTTATTTCAATATCATTACTGAGTTTTTTAATTTGCTCTATAATATCATTCTCTAATTTTTTCTTAACATGAAGAGTTGGATGATTAATTTCAATATCAATTTCAACTTCATTATTAAATATAATTATATTTTTAACAAATTTGTTTTCAATTATTGAAGTTTTATGCCCGTTTAAATAAACATTATTTAAAACTCCTTGTATTTTTTTTTTATTTATCATAAGTCAATATAAAGTTTATTTTGGTATCCATAGTACTTTATCAAAATTCAATATTTTATCACCTTTAAACTTATGGCCTTCATTTATTAATAATTCTTTCATAACATTTACTCCCCCAAAATTATGTTTTCCTGTTAAAAGTCCATTTCTGTTTACAACTCTATGAGATGGCAAACCTTTTCCGTGACTGTTATTCATAGCCCATCCAACTAATCTTGCTGACTTATAAGTCCCTAAACTTTTGGCTATTAAACCATATGTAGTTACTTTCCCTGAGGGAATTGTTTTGACAACTTTGAAACATTTTTCATAAAAATTCATATGATCACATTTATTAACAATCATTTTAACTTAAACTTTGTATATGTAATTGGAATATTATCTTTCCTAAATTTTTTTTCATATTCAGTTCTTATTTTTAAGATAGCACTAATTTTATTTTGCAAGTCAATGTTATGACTTGTTTCAATTAATTCATATCCAAAGCTCTCAATTAATCCTTGAATGTAACCATGAAGAAACTCTGAGTCAGTTTTTAAATTTACAATACAATCTTTATTTGATACTTTTTTATATAGCTCCAACATATTTTGAGAAATAAGTCTTTTATTTCTTTTTCTGTATTTAATGTGAGGATCAGGAAAAGTAATCCATATTTCATTAATTTCATCATTAGAAAATAATAAATCTAGATTTTGAATCTGAGTTCTAACAAAAGCAACATTTTTTAATGATTTTTCAATTGCAGTTTTTGCTCCACGCCAAATTCTTGATCCTTTAATATCAATACCAATAAAATTTTTTTTTGAGAATTGATTAGCTAGACCTATTGTATATTCTCCCTTTCCGCAGCCTAGTTCAATAACTAAAGGATTGTTATTAAAAAAATAATTACTACACCACTTTCCCCTGTAAATAAAGTCATGGTTAAGTATATTTTTTCTTTCGGGTTGAATCAAATTATTAAAAGTTTTGTTTTCAGCAAACTTTTTCAGTTTATTTTTTGACACAATATTTAAATTCTATATGCAAAAATACAAAATCCCTTAATAATATTTTAAATTATTTAGACTTAGTTAAAGTAAATGAAAATGTCGATCCTTCACCAATTGTACTTCTTACATTTATTGAATGGCCATGTGCTTCAATAATATGCTTTACTATTGAAAGCCCTAAGCCTGAACCGCCTTTTTCTCTATCTCTTGAACTATCAACTCTGTAAAATCTATCGAATATTTTATTTAAATGTTTTTGTTCAATACCATTTCCACTGTCTGACACCTCAGTTAATATATTTACATCCATATCATATAATTTAATATCAATCGTACCCATTTCATTTCCATATTTAATTGAATTCTCAATTAAGTTATATAATACTTGTTTTATTTTTTCTTTATCTCCTTTAACTAAAATTTTAGATTTATAGTTATTAATAATTTGAATTTTTAAATTTCTTTTTTTGGCCTTAATATCTAAATTTTCAATAACATCATTAATTTCGGTTAAGAGATCAAACGATTTGTTTTCTATCTCAATCTTCCCCTCCTCTAATCTAGTAATTTGATCTAAATCTTCTACTATATAAATCATTCTTGAAACACTTTTATTGGCTCTTGATAAAAACTTTCTATTTATTTTATTATCAGATATAGCTCCATCTAACAGGGTATTTATATATCCTTGAATATTAAAAATTGGTGTTTTTAACTCGTGAGCAACATTACCTACAAACCTTCTCCTATAACTCTCTCTAATTGTCATTTTTTCTAGTTCTCTGTCTTTAAATAATTTCCAATTTTCGACTTCTTTATTTACATTTTGTAAATTAATATTTTTATCTGAATCTGGTCTTGAGTTTGAATTTCTTATGTTTTTATAGATTAACTTCACCTTAGAATAAATAAAATTATTTACCATCCATTTCAAGATTAAATATGAAAATATTAAAATTGATAATGAGAAGAAAATTAAATTTTTAATTTCAAAATCTATATTAAAGATTTTAATAAATAGTAATATTAAAAAAATCTGAATTATTGAAAAAACAAATGAAAGAACTCCTGATTTTTCCATTACCTTTTGTATTTAAATCTGTAACCAACCCCTTTAACTGTCTCAATTAGATTTTGACTTATCTTTTCTCTAATTTTTCTGATGTGAACATCAATAGTTCTCTTACTAACTAATTCGTTGTTTCCCCAAATTAAATCAAAAATTTGATCCCTCGTAAAAACTTTAACGGGCTTTGAAGCTAATAAAAAAAGAATTTCAAACTCCTTCTTTGATAAACTATAAGTTAACCCATCAAAATTAACTTTAAATGTTTCTGAATCAATGTTAAAAGTACCAATTTCAATAAAATTATTAGAAATATCTTTTTGAACAATTTTTCTTCTCATTAAGGATTTAATTTTACTAATTAAAAATCTGGGTTTAATAGGTTTTACAATATAATCATCTGCACCTGCTTCTAATGCAGCAATTTTCGAATAATCTTCAGTTCGAACTGAAAAGAAAACTATTAATATATGATTGAAAGTATTTTTGGATCTAATCATCTCGCACAATTCTATTCCATCTATTCCATTCATTACAATATCCAAAATAATTAAATCTGGTTTAAAAAGATTTATTTGCTCTATAGCCTCATTAGATGATAAACAAATATTAACTTGGAATCCAACTTTAATTAAGTTATAACTCAAAA
>CACDER010000009.1 GCA_902551855.1 uncultured Cryomorphaceae bacterium
TAAATAAGATCAGTTGAAACTGAAAATTCATAATTAAATTTTGAAGGAAATATTAAGAAATATATTATCGCTAAATATGTTTCTCAGCCTTGTATGAGGAACGAACTAAAGGTCCACTTTCTACATAATTAATTCCTTTTTCAATAGCAAAATTTTTTAGTTCTTGGAAAACTTTTGGTTCAATGAATTTTTGGACTGGTAAGTGTTTTTTTGAGGGTTGAAGATATTGGCCAATTGTCAGCACATCAAGACCAACTGAAACTAGATCATCAATTGTATCATGAATTTCTTCAATTTTTTCTCCCAATCCTAACATGATTCCAGTTTTTGTTCTGATTTTATTAATTTTTAAATATTCTAAAACTTTTAAAGATCTGTCATACTTGGCTTGGATTCTGACGGTTCTTGTTAATCTACTGACAGTTTCAATATTATGAGATACAACTTCAGGTGCAACATCAATCAATCTGTCAACTTGTGAATAAATACCCTTAAAATCAGGGATTAAAGTTTCCATAGTTGTACCACTAGATACTCTTCTAATAGCTTTTACGGTTTCAGCCCATATAATTGAACCACCATCTTTTAGATCATCCCTATCAACAGAAGTAAGAACAGCATGTTTAACTTGCATTAATTTGACTGATCTAGCAACTCTTTCTGGTTCAGTCCAATCAACTGGTTTTGGTCTTCCAGTTTTAACGGAACAAAAACCACAAGATCTTGTGCAAATATTACCTAAAATCATAAATGTAGCTGTACCTGCCCCCCAACATTCACCCATATTTGGACAATGTCCACTTTCACAAATTGTATGTAACTTATAATTTGATACTAGAGATCTGACTTTTTTATAATTACTACCAGTTGGAAGTTTAACTCTTAGCCATTTTGGTTTTATAGAATATGTATTTTGAGTAAGATTTTTATTCATATATTTTATTATTATACAAAAATAATGAATAATTGAAATAAATTTTATATTAAAAATTTTTATTTTAATTTTATTTTCAAATTTTTATTTAGCTATTTGAACTATTTTTTTCAAAGTCTATTTGAGAAACACCTGGACAATTTGCAGTTACGCAGCAAGATTGAACTATGATTGAGAGAAATAAAATTGAAAGAATTATAATTATTTTTTTCATTGAACTTTTATTTGAATCCAAAAATACATTTTTTTTTTTAAGTTTAAAACAATTAAAAATTATATTAAAATGATAAATTATTTAAATCCCTCGTGGAAAAAAATTTTATCAGAAGAATTTCAAAAATCATACTTTAAAAAATTGATATTAAATCTCAAAGATGAAAATATCAATTTTAATATTTTACCTGAAGAAGAAAATTATTTTAAAGCTTTTAATTTAACTCCTTTTGAAAAAATAAAAGTTGTAATATTAGGGCAAGACCCTTATTACAAAAAAAAATTGGCTAATGGTTTGAGCTTTGCTGTGGAAGATAAGGATCATTTTCCTAAATCCCTCAAAAATATAATTAAAGAATTAAAATCAGATTTAAAATATTACAAACCTGATGAAATTGAAATAAAAAATTGGGTTAAACAAGGTGTATTTTTACTTAATTCAATTCTTACTGTGAGAGAAAATGAACCTGGTTCTCATAAAAATATTGGTTGGGAAAAATTTACTGATAGCGTAATTAGATTAATATCAACAAAAAAAAAGAATATTGTTTTTATTTTGTGGGGAAAGTATGCTGAATCAAAACAGAGATTTATTGATACATCAAAGCATAAAATTATTATTTCTAGTCATCCATCACCACTTTCAGCTAATAAGGGATTTTTTGGTTCAAAACCTTTCTCAAAATGTAATGATTACTTATATTTGAAAGGAAAGAAACCTGTAAATTGGTTAGTTTAAATAATAGTTTTATATGGAAAATATTGAAATAATTTTATATCTATTTTTTGGTGTATTCATATTACTAATATACTTTAAATACTTTCAAAATGGTAAAATTAGTACCAAACACGAAGACCTAATTAAACCATTTAAAGATATAATTCAAAATCTTGAAAATGAGAGAATAATTAAAGAAAATGAAATAAATGAGTTAAATAGAAAATTATCAATATCAAATACTAAAATATTAAATTTAGAGGAAAGAATTATTTTAAATGATAATCTAATTAAGGACACTCAAAATAAATTTAAAATTGAATTCCAAAATATGGCAAACGAAATATTAGAAAAAAATTCAGTTAAAATAACGGAACAAAATAAAACTAATTTGGGGCTAATTTTAAAACCATTCAAGGAAAAAATTGAAGATTTTAAAAAAAATATTGAAATAAAAAGTAAAAATGATAATGACTACAGAATAGCATTAACTGAACAGATTAAAATGTTAAATGATGCTAATATTAAAATAAGTAATGATGCTAATAATCTTGCTAATGCACTAAAGGGTGATTCCAAGATTCAAGGAGACTGGGGAGAACTTCAGCTTGAAGTTTTGCTTGAAAAAAATGGATTAATTAAAGGAATACACTTTATTATGCAAAAATCAATCAAAGACTTTGAAGGAAAAGATAAAAGACCTGATTGCATTGTTAACTTACCTGATAAGAAAAATTTAATAATTGATTCTAAAGTTTCTCTAAAGTCATACGAAAAGTATATAAATTCAAATGATCAAAATGAAAAAAAAATATTTTCTGAAAAACATCTTTTAAGTATTAAAAATCACATCAAAGAATTATCTGAAAAAAATTACACTAATCTATATAATATCAATACACCAGATTATGTTTTAATGTTTATTCCAATTGAAACAGCTCTTTCCTCAGCTGTTAAAGAAAATAAAAATATTTTTAATTATGCTTTTGATAAAAATATTGTTTTAATGACTCCATCTACTTTAATTGCCACCTTAAGAACAATCTCATTTATATGGAGAAATGAAAATCAAAAACAAAATGCATTAAAAATAGCTACTGAAGCAGGAAGACTTTATGATAAATTTGTTGGTTTTAAAACTGACTTAAATAGTATTGAAATTAATATTGATAGAATTAAAAAAAGTTATGATGCTGCCTACAATAAACTTGATGGTAAAGGAGGTTTAATATCAAAAACAGAAATCTTAAAAAAACTTGGTGCAAAGACCAACAAAAGCTTATCATCTGACTCATCTTTTGATTGAATCTAAAAAAATTTAAATGAAATCCATACAAAATAAATTAAAAATTTTTGGACTACAACCAATAATAGAGGCTATAAAATCAGGTAAAGAATTTGATAAAATTTTTATTAAAAAAGGATTACAAGGGCAATTATCATCAGATCTGAAATATTTAATTAAAAAAAATAATATTCCTTGTAAATTTGTTCCCCTGGAAAAAATTAACCGACTCACCAAAAAAAATCATCAAGGAGTATTTGGATTTATTTCTCCAATTAATTTTCATAAAGTTGGTGAAATAATAATGAAAACATTTGAAGATGGTAAAATTCCAATTCTTCTTATGTTAGATAGAATAACAGATGTAAGAAATTTTGGAGCTATCACAAGAAGTGCTGATAACTTCGGAGTAGATGCAATTATTATCAATAAATTTGGTAGTGCTCAAATTAATTCAGATGCAATAAAGACATCAGCAGGTGCAATTTATAAAGTTCCTATTTGTCGTGAAGATAATCTTGTAAATTGTATTTCATATTTAAAAAAAAGCGGATTAGTTGCGATATCTTGTTCTGAAAAAGAAAGTAAGAGTATAACTGATGTTAACTTAAAAAATCCAATTTTGATAATTTTAGGTTCAGAAAAAAATGGAATTTCTAGTGATATTTTGAAAGCATCTGATGAGAAAATTAAAATTCCAACTTATGGTAAAATAGACTCTTTGAATGTTTCTGTAGCCTGTGGAATTTCTCTATATGAAATTTCAAGACAAAGATCACTAACTTGAATTATCTCTGCTATCCTCATCATAGAAATAATTAGGACTTAATACTTCATTTTCATATTCATTATGGAATACATCTAAAGTCGATGAAGATAATGGAGGAATAATCCATGACCATTCGGCATTCACTTTTCTTGCTTCATTTTTTTCTTGTGACAAAAATTTCAAAAACTGTTTTGATGCACTATGGTGATCAATAATTTTAACTCCATCTCTTTTAAAGGAATATAAGATAGCATAATTTAACTCAATTAAAGATTTATCTTTCCATAAACTACCTCTTTCAAAATCTTTTTCTCCAATTACTTTTGCAACTTCTTGTAACTTATTATATCTATTTTCATCAGATAAATTTCTTGCTCCTATTTCAGTTAACATATACCAACCATTAAATGGAGCTGCATGAAATTCCAAACCCCCAATTTCAAGAGTCATATTGGATATTATTGGTGTTGAATACCACTGAAGATTAAGGTTTTTAAATTTTGGAAATTTTGGATGTGAAATCTTAATAATTTTAATTATGTTTTTTGGAATTTCTCTGAACTCAGGAGGATTATTTCCAATCTTAATAACTATAGGCAAAATATCAAATTCAGTCTTTTTTGGTCTCCACCCTAACTTCAGACATAGTTCAGTAAAATTAATATTTTTTGGATCTCCGATAATACTTCCATTTATGTTTTTATAACCTGCATATCCTATAAGTTGTGCATTATATATTTTTAAATTTAATTTTCTACTAAATATAGAAATTGTTGACTTAATGTTCCCATTATCAGTTGCAAATTCTATATGATCAAATAATGCTGAATAAATATCATTAATTTCTGATAATTTTCTGCAATCAATTATTTTGAGAGAATTCCAAAATAATCTTCCTATACATCTATTTGAATTTCTCCATGCTACTTTTGCACCATAACTTAATTCAAATTCATTTAATTCATAAGTGCCAGTTTTAAATATTGATTCTTTTACATCATTCCATCTTTTTTGAAATTCACCAGATTTATCTAATTCTTTATAACAAAGACTTAAATATGATTTAGCTTTAACTAGGATATAATTTTTTTTCATAAGAGTAATTCAAGATAAAATTATTTAAAATTAACAAATACTTAACAAAATTATTTTAAATGATTTTTGGCTTATTAATCAGATTAATTTAGATTTGTAAAAATAATCGTAAAATTATGAAAATGAAAAAAATATTTTTACTAAATGCCATTTTTATTTTAATGGTTTTTTTTGGTGCTCAAGCTCAAGAAATAAATTTTGAAAAAGAAATTCATAACTTTGGTGAGTTTGATCAATACGGAAATGGAACCTATGAATTTAAATTCACAAATTCAGGAAGCGCACCTTTAATTATATCAAATGCAAAAGGTAGTTGTGGTTGTACAGTACCTGTTTGGCCTAAAGAACCAATTTTACCTGGAGATTCTAATGTTATAAAAGTAAAATATGATACAAAAAGAGTAGGTGCATTTAATAAGAGTGTTACAATTAGTTCTAATGCAATTACAAATCCAACTAAGGTAATAAGAATTAAAGGTAAAACACTATTAAAAAATAAAGATGAAAATACACCTTTAAAAAAAAATAGTTCTTCTATCCCCACCTCAAAACCGTATTAAATAATATTTATCTTATTAATTTTGTCTCGCTATAAAATTATAACATAGCGGACTTTTTTTCTAAATTAAATTTTGCATAATGCCTAAAATATCTCATAAGGGTAATTTAATGCCTGAGTCACCTATCAGGAAACTTGCTCCCTATGCTGAAAAAGCTAAAAATAATGGAATTGAGGTTATACATTTAAACATTGGTCAACCAGATATAAAAACCCCAAAAGTTGCAATTCAAGCTGTAAAAAAATTTAACAATAAAATTTTATCTTACAGTCATTCCGCGGGAAATCTATCATTTAGAAAAAAATTAAGCTCATATTATCAGAAAAAAAATATCAAAGTTAATTATGATGATATATTAATCACAACAGGTGGATCAGAAGCTCTTAGTATCACTCTAAACTGCATAGCTGACAATGGTGATGAAATTATTATTCCTGAGCCTTTTTATGCAAATTATAATGGATTTTCAATTTCATCTGGTTTAAAAATTATTCCAATTTCTTCAGATATTAAAAATGGATTTGCATTGCCAAAAATTTCTGAATTTGAAAAAAAAATCACAAGCAATACTAAAGCTATTTTAGTCTGTAATCCAGGAAATCCAACAGGTTATCTTTATAGTCATGAAGAATTAGATGAGTTAAAAAAAATTGTTCTTAAACATGATTTATTTTTAATTTCAGATGAGGTATATAGGGAATTTACATACGATTCAAAAAAACATCATTCAATTTTGCAACTTGATGAATTGTCAGAAAATACTATAATGATTGATTCCGTTTCAAAAAGATATAGTATGTGTGGTGCAAGAATTGGTTCAATAGTCTCTAAAAATAAAAAAATTATTTCTACTGCTCTGAAATTTTCTCAGTCTAGGCTTAGTCCTCCTAGTTTTGGGCAAATTGCTGCAGAAGCTGCCTTAGATGTTACAGATAACTATTTAACTGATGTTGTTATAGAATATGAAAATAGAAGAAATTTATTGATAAGTGAACTAAACAAAATTGATGATATAATTTGCCCAAAACCACAAGGAGCTTTTTATTGTATTGCTGAATTACCTGTCAATGATTCAGAGGATTTTGCTAAATGGTTACTTGAAAGTTTTCAAATAAATAATAAAACATTAATGATTGCCCCAGCTGAAGGTTTTTATTCTACAAAAGGATTTGGTAAAAATCAAATTAGAATAGCATATGTTCTTAATGAAAATGAATTAAAAGATGCTATTTTAATTCTGAAAAATGGACTTAATGAGTATAAAAAAATTACTAAAAATGAGTAAAAAAAAAAAAGCAATAGAAATAATTAGAATTTTAAATAATTTATATCCTAACCCAGTTCCTCCTCTTAATCATTTTGACCCATTTTCTTTATTAGTTGCAGTATTACTATCAGCAAGATGTACAGATGAAAGAGTCAATCAAGTAACTCCAAAATTATTTTTAAAAGGTAAAAATGTAAATGAAATGAGTAAACTTGAAATTGAAGAAATTAGAGAAATTATTCGACCCTGTGGATTATCTCCAACAAAAGCAAAAAATATAAAAAATCTTTCAAAGATAATTCTAAATAAATTTAACGGTGTTATTCCAAAAAATATAACTGAATTGGAAAAGTTACCTGGTGTTGGACACAAAACAGCCTCTGTTGTAATGTCTCAAGCATTTAATATTCCAACTTTTCCTGTAGATACCCATATTCATAGATTAGCATACAGATGGAAACTCAGTACAGGTAAGAGTGTTGAGAAAACTGAATTAGATTTAAAAAAAATTTTTCCAATTAAATATTGGAACAAGCTTCATTTACAAATTATATTTTATGGAAGAGAATTTTGTAAAGCTAGACCTCACATTATTGAAAATTGTCAGATATGTAGAAAATTTGGCAGAAAAACTATATAGAATTTAAAATTTAATAATCTTGGTCATTTGAAAGATAATATAAAGTATCAGTACTGATCAATTTAATCTGATAGCCTTTCCCCTGATTCATGTATCCTAAATTATTAAAATCATAATATGGAAGATATACTTTTCCTAAATCATCCTTGACAATAATTAAATTATTATTCATGTCTTGAAAAATAAGCTCAACATTTTCAGGAGCTTCTCTTAAATAAGGTACTATATTCCAACCTTGATCTAAATAGATTGGATAAATCTCCGGTTGGATTTGCTCTCCATTAATTGAAATAATTACAGAGTTATTTAATTTAATAAAATATCCCTGTGAATTACTCATAGATAAGTCAAAATTATATTGAGGTGAAAAAATATTTCCAAAATTATTTTTAATAATTATGATATTACTTTCATAATTTTGAAAAATATCTGACATTAAATTAGAATTGGGATTAATAAATGATGAGAAAATATTCCAGCCTTGATTTAAACTGATATATTGAGTATCAGATGAAAAATATTCACATGAATAATTATCTACTATTGCAGTTGAATCAAAATTAATAGCTGTTGAATCAATACAACCAAAATTTTCACATTTACCAATAAATAAAGAATCATATAAACCATCATATCCAATATCTTCAGGAGCATTTCTATAATTTTCGGAAATAAAATTAAGTATACTTGGTGCATCAAAAAAGTCATTCATATAATTTTTTTGCCATGTTAAAACATGAATATTTTTTAAAACGTTGGGGTATGGACTTAGTATCCATCTAAACTCACCCCCATCATCATCATCAATTGAACAAGCTAAATTTCTTAAAGATTCAATAATTTCAATACTAACACATGGATGATATAAAAATACAACACCTCCGTGCTCAAGATTATGGAGGTATCTTTGTGGTGGAAGAAACTCATACTCTCCCCATTTTGCCCACATTGGTCTGTGAGGACCACAAGAGGGTGGAGTATTTTCATAACAAATACCGTTCGGGAAGTCTATATGATTTTGTGCAGAACATATATCATCTAATATAATTCCATTATTCAAATATTCATTCGGTGAACCATTACAAGTATAGTCTACTATATCATTATATGTATCTAAACAATTATACTGACAAGAATAATTTTCAATAGTTGCGCTTTGATTATAATTAAGAGCAGTTGAATCTGTACATCCAGAAATATAGCCCTGGCAGTTTAATAATATATTGTCTATATTGGAACAATTAAATGCATTGTTACCAATATGAATATTATCTATTAGTCCAACACTATTAGCTTGATAAAATTGAATTATTTCACAACAGGAACTTAATAAATTGTTACCCTGAATATAAATAGACGATACGTTATATAAATTTGATAGCGGGGACAAACTACTAATATTAGTATTCAATATATATAATCCACCATGTACTGTTATTAAAGAATTTAAAGGATCTAAGTTATAGACATTCTCTGAATTTATGAATAAACTACCAAAAAATATTTCACAGCCATCTAAACTATCTAATTGAGTTTGATAGTAAATTACTGATTGAGAATTGTCTCCACACTGTGAAAAAACATTGAAATAGGTTGAAAATGTAAGTATAACAAAAAAAAAAAATATCATACTTTAAAATTAAGAAAATTTATTAAAAAAACTATGCTTCAGCTTTTGGTCCTCCAAAATTAACGGGAAGTTTACTCTTACCTATATCTTTAATTTGACCAAAATTTTCTTCGTACTTTTTAACATTTTCCATTAATGTAGCTAAAAGTCTTTTACAATTCTGAGGAGCTAAAATAACTCTTGATCTAACTTTCGCTTTTGCCATTCCTGGCATTATATTTATAAAATCAACTACAAACTCAGTGGATGAGTGGTTGACAATTGATAAATTAGAGTATATCCCAGAAGATGAATCATCTGAGAGTTCAATATTAATTTGTTTTTTATCCTTATTGTTCATAATTATCATCTTCAGTAACTTGTTCTTGTAATTCTATATTTAATTCTTTATTTAATTCTATCAAATCTAATTTATTTCCAACATTAATAGTACTATATTTTTTCAAACCAGTACCAGCAGGAATTTTGTGTCCAACAATAACATTCTCTTTTAATCCTTCTAAATTATCAATCTTTCCATTGACAGCAGCTTCATTTAGAACTTTGGTTGTTTCTTGGAAAGATGCAGCAGATAAAAAGCTTTTTGTTTGAAGAGAAGCTCTAGTTATTCCCTGAAGTATTGAAGTAGACGTAGCAGGAATTGCATCTCTAGACTCAATTAATTTAAGATCTTTTCTTTTAAGAAGTGAATTTTCATCTCTTAATTTTCTAAGAGGAACTATCTGACCTGTTTTTAGATTTTCGGAATCACCTTGATCAATGATATACATTTTTCCATATATTTTTTCATTTTCTTCATTGAAATCATTTTTATGAATGAGATTACCCTCTAAAAATTTGGTATCTCCAGCATCATTGATTTGAACTTTCCTCATCATTTGTCTTACTACAACTTCAAAATGTTTATCATTTATCTTTACTCCTTGTAATCTGTAAACTTCTTGCATTTCATTTACTAAATATTGTTGAACAGCTGTAGGGCCTTTAATTGAAAGCATTGTTTTCGGAGTAATTGCACCATCTGAAAGAGAAGTTCCTGCTTTTACAAAATCATTTTCTTGAACTAAAATTTGTTTAGATAATGATACTAAATATTTTCTAACATCACCTGATCTTGTAGTTATTATGATTTCTCTATTTCCTCTTTTAATTTTACCATAAGAAACTATTCCGTCAACTTCAGCTACAACGGCTGGATTTGAAGGATTTCTTGCTTCAAATAATTCAGTAACTCTAGGAAGACCCCCTGTAATATCTCCAGCTTTAGCTGTTTTTCTTGGTAATTTTGCTAAAATTGACCCTGTTTTAATTTTATCACCCTCTTGAACAACAATATGAGCACCAACTGGAAGGGTATAAGATTTAGAATCAATTTTTTTCGATGAAGAATTAACCAAAATAGTAGGAATCATTTTTTTATCCCTGGACTCAGAAATAACTTTTTCTTGAAAACCTGTCTGTTCGTCAATCTCAATCCTAAAAGTAGTTCCTTGTAATAAATTTTCAAACTCAATTTTTCCAGAAATTTCTGATATTATAACCGCGTTATATGGATCCCATTCACAAATTATCTCGTCTTTTTTTATCGAATCACCATCCTTAAAGTAAATGTATGAACCGTATGGAATGTTATTGGTTGCAAGCGTCATTCCGGTTCTTTTATCAATAAGTTTCATTTCAGCTGTTCTTCCAATAACTATTGTTACTTTTTTATTATCCTCATCAAAGCCTTCAACAGTTCTAAGTTCTTCAATTTCTAGGAGTCCATCACTTTTAGCTACTATCTTTGACTCTTCAGATGTATTTGAAGCAGTTCCACCAACATGGAATGTTCTCAAAGTTAGTTGAGTTCCAGGTTCACCAATTGATTGGGCAGCAATTACTCCAACAGTATCACCTTCACTTGCCATTCTATTATTTGCTAAGTTTCTACCATAGCATTTTGCACATATACCTTTCTTGGTCTCACAAGTTAGAGCAGATCTAATTTCTATCATTTCGATTGAGGCATTTTCAATTTCCTCTGCTAGTTCCTCATTAATTTCTTCACCAGAATTTACTATTACATTGCCAGTTTTTGGATGAATTACATCGTGAAGTGATGTTCTTCCGAGAATTCGCTCTGATAAAGTTTCTACTATCTCTTCATTTTTCTTCAAAGCTGTGCATTGAAGTCCCCTTAAAGTTCCACAATCATCCTCTAGTACAATAACATCCTGGGCTACATCAACTAATCTTCTAGTTAAGTATCCAGCATCAGCAGTTTTTAAAGCAGTGTCTGCAAGACCTTTTCTAGCTCCATGGGTAGAAATAAAATATTCTAGAATAGATAGACCTTCTTTAAAATTCGACGTGATTGGATTTTCTATAATTGCTCCTCCTGAAGAACCAGATTTTTGAGGTTTAGCCATGAGACCTCTCATTCCTGATAATTGTCTTATCTGTTCTTTTGATCCCCTCGCTCCTGAATCTAACATCATATAAACTGAATTGAATCCTTGTTGATCATTGATGAGCCTATTCATAGCAAATTCTGTAAGTTCAGAATTAGTTTTCGTCCAAACGTCAATAACCTGATTATATCTTTCATTGTTCGTTATAAGTCCCATATTATAGCTATCAGTAATGGATGAAACCTGTTCTTTTGCATTATCAATCATTTCATTTTTTTGCTTTGGAACAATAATATCACCTAATGAAAATGATAATCCACCTTTAAAAGCCATGTTATATCCTAAAACTTTAATCTCATCTAAAAAATTAGCAGTTGTAGGTATATCTGTTTCTTTTAAAATTTTACCTATAATATTTCTCAATGCTTTTTTAGTCAAAGTTTCGTTAATAAATCCAACTGATTCAGGTACTACATCATTGAATAAGACTCTTCCGATAGTAGTCTCAATAATTTTATTTTTAAGTAGATTATTCTCTTTAACCTTTGTTTTTACTTTAATTATTGCATTAATTGAAGCTTTTTTCTCATTATATGCAATTCTTACTTCATCAGGAGAATAGAAAACTAAATTTTCACCTTTAACAGGAAATTTTTTTGTACTTTTTCTTGGTTTAGTCATATAATATAAACCAAGAACCATATCCTGAGATGGAACTGTAATTGGAGCTCCATTAGCAGGATTCAATATGTTATGTGAACCTAGCATCAAAAGTTGAGCTTCAAGAATAGCTGCTGGTGTTAATGGTAAATGGACTGCCATTTGATCACCATCAAAATCAGCATTAAAAGCAGTACATGATAATGGATGTAATTGAATTGCTTTACCTTCAATAAACTTAGGTTGAAAAGCTTGGATTCCTAATCTGTGAAGAGTAGGAGCTCTATTTAATAAAACAGGGTGACCTTTAATGACATTTTCAAGTATATCCCATATTACCGGATCTTTTTTATCAATTATTTTTTTGGCAGATTTAACAGTTTTTACAATACCCCTTTCAATCAATTTTCTAACTATAAATGGTTTATATAATTCAGCTGCCATATTTTTAGGTAAACCACATTCATGAAGTTTAAGATTAGGACCTACAACAATTACCGATCTTGCAGAGTAATCTACTCTTTTCCCAAGTAAATTTTGACGAAATCTACCTTGTTTACCTTTTAATGAATCAGAAAGAGATTTAAGTGCTCTGTTAGATTCAGTTTTCACAGCTGAAGCTTTTCTAGTATTATCTAGTAATGAATCAACTGACTCTTGAAGCATTCTTTTTTCATTTCTTAGGATAACTTCTGGAGCTTTGATTTCAATTAGTCTCTTCAACCTATTATTTCTTATTATTACTCTTCTGTATAAATCATTTAAATCAGATGTTGCAAATCTACCTCCATCAAGAGGTACTAGAGGTCTTAATTCTGGTGGAATTACAGGTATAACTTTAAGTATCATCCATTCAGGTTTATTTTCCATCCTAGTATTCGCATCTCTAAATGCTTCTACAACAGCTAATCTTTTCAAAGCTTCAGTTTTTCTTTGTTGTGATGTTTCTACATTAGCAGTATGTCTTAAATTATAGGATAAATCATCTAAATTTAGTCTGGATAGAAGGGACTCAAGGGCATCAGCTCCCATTTTAGCAATAAATTTATTTGGATCATTATCATCTAAAAATTGATTTTCTCTAGGTAATCTCTCTAGAGCATCCATATATTCTTCCTCAGTTAAAAATTGAAGATATTCTAGAGGATTCCCCTCATTATCAACTGCCGAGGCAGGTTGAACTACAACATACCTTTCATAATAAATTATCATATCTAATTTTTTTGTTGGGAGTCCCAACAAATAACCTATCTTATTAGGTAAAGATCTAAAATACCATATATGAGCAACAGGAACTACAAGATTAATATGCCCCATTCTCTCTCTTCTCACTTTTTTTTCAATAACTTCCACTCCACATCTATCGCATACAATTCCTCGATATCTAATTCTTTTATATTTACCACAGTGACATTCGTAATCTTTAACTGGTCCAAAAATTCTTTCACAAAATAAGCCTTCCCGTTCAGGTTTAAAAGTTCTGTAGTTTATTGTTTCAGGTTTTAACACCTCTCCACTTGATTGTTCAAGGACATATTCAGGGGAAGCTAAACCTATGCTTATGGTTTCAAAACTTTTCTGTTGCAATTTATTATCTTTATTTCTCATAGTGATTTTAATTCAAAATTGAATGATTTTTAAAAAAATAGTTTATTTTAAACTTAACTTAAGTCCAAGACCTTTTAATTCATGAAGTAATACATTAAAAGACTCAGGAATTCCAGGTTCTAACATCTCTTTACCTTTAACAATTGATTCATAGGTTTTAGCTCTTCCATTAACATCATCTGATTTTACAGTTAAAACTTCTCTCAAAATATTTGATGCCCCATATGCTTCAAGTGCCCAAACTTCCATTTCACCAAATCTTTGACCACCGAATTGAGCCTTTCCACCCAGTGGCTGCTGAGTTATTAACGAATAAGGACCTATAGATCTAGAATGCATTTTATCGTCCACCATATGACCTAATTTAAGCATGTAAATAACACCAACTGTGGCTGGCTGATCAAACTTTTCTCCGGTTCCACCATCAAATAAATAAGTATGACCATATTCTGGTATTTTAGCTTTTTTAGTAAGTTCACTAATTTCTTCTAGGCTTGCACCATCAAAAATTGGAGTAGCAAACTTTTTTCCAAGCTTACTTCCTACCCAGCCAAGTACAGTTTCGTAAATTTGACCAATATTCATTCTTGACGGGACACCAAGAGGGTTTAAAACAATATCAACAGTTGATCCATCTTCCATAAATGGCATATCTTCATCTCTAACGATTCTGGCAACAATTCCTTTGTTACCATGCCGACCAGCCATTTTATCACCAACTTTGAGTTTTCTTTTCTTTATGATGTAAACTTTAGCTAATTTTAATATTCCAGCAGGTAATTCATCTCCAACTGAAAGCATAAACTTTTCTCTTCTTAATGAACCTTTCAGGTCGTTTAATTTAATATTATAATTATGAATTAAATCGTTAATAAGATGATTTAATTCTTTATCAGTTGTCCAATTAACAGTTTTTAATGATGAAAAATCATCGATTGATGTTAAAAGTTTTTGAGTAAATTTTTTACCTTTTGAAATCAGTATTTCACCAATATCATTTTCAACTCCTTGTGATGTTTTCCCAGAAACTAAACTAAATAACTTATCAATAAGTTTTGATTTGAGATCTGAATACTTTTTCTTGAAATCAGCCTCTAAACTTGAGATTAACTTCTTATCTGCTAATCTTGTTTTTTTATCTTTAATAGCTTTAGCAAAGAGTTTTTTATCTAATACAACTCCATTGAGAGATGGAGAAGCTTTTAGTGATGCATCCTTGACATCTCCGGCTTTATCTCCAAAAATTGCTCTTAATAATTTTTCTTCCGGAGATGGATCTGATTCTCCCTTGGGTGTAATTTTTCCAATTAAAATATCACCAGGTTTAACATGAGCTCCAACTCTAATAATTCCATTTTCATCTAAATCTTTTGTTGCTTCTTCAGATACATTAGGGATATCTGGAGTTAGTTCTTCTGAACCCAATTTTGTTTCTCTTACATCCAGAGAATATTCGTCAATGTGAATTGAAGTAAAAACATCGTCTCGGACAACTTTTTGTGATATAACAATCGCATCCTCAAAGTTGTAACCTTTCCAAGGCATAAATGCAACTCTCAAATTTTTACCTAAAGCTAACTCTCCATTTTGAGTAGCATAGCCCTCTGTTAAAACTTGGCCTTTAATGACTTTATCACCAACCTTAACAATAGGTCTAATATTTAGACACGTTCCTTGATTTGTTTTTTGAAACTTTGTTAGATTGTAAGTAACAGAATCTTCCTCAAATGAAACAATACGCTCATTGTCAGTTCTATCATAATTAATTACAATTTTCTTTGAATCAACATACTCAACTATACCTTTTCCCTGAGCATTCACTAAAACTCTTGAATCAGAGGCTACAGAAGACTCTAATCCTGTACCTACAATTGGGGATTCTGGATTCATCAATGGAACTGCTTGACGCATCATGTTAGATCCCATTAGGGCTCTATTTGCATCATCGTGTTCAAGAAAAGGAATTAATGAGGCAGAAATAGATGAAATTTGATTAGGAGCTACATCCATATAATTTACTTTTTCAGGTTCAATTACTGGAAAATCACCATTATCTCTTGCTTTAATTAAATTTGATGTAAAGTTACCACTTTCATCAACAGGGGCATTTGCTTGTGCAATAACTTTTTCTTGTTCCTCTTCGGCACTTAAATAAACCGGCGGATCATCTAAACTAACTTTTCCTTTTTTAACATGACGATATGGGGTTTCAATAAATCCCATTTTATTCACTTTAGCAAAAACACAAAGTGATGAAATTAATCCAATATTTGGTCCTTCTGGAGTTTCAATTGGACACAATCTACCATAATGAGTGTAATGTACATCTCTAACCTCAAAGCCTGCTCTTTCTCTTGAAAGACCTCCAGGTCCCAATGCTGATAATCTTCTCTTATGAGTAATTTCAGCTAGTGGATTAGTTTGATCCATGAACTGAGATAATTGATTAGTACCAAAGAATGTATTAATTACTGATGATAATGTTTTAGCATTGATTAAATCAATTGGAGTAAAAACCTCATTATCTCTGACATTCATTCTTTCTCTTATAGTTCTCGCCATTCTTGACAGACCAATTCCAAATTGGTTATTTAATTGTTCTCCAACGGTTCTTACTCTTCTGTTACTTAAGTGATCTATATCGTCAACTTCAGCTTTTGAATTTACTAGCTCAATCAAATATTTAATAATCAGAATAATATCAACTTTTGTTAAAGTAGCTTGATCTAAACCTATATCTAAATCTAATTTTTTATTTATTCTGTATCTTCCAACTTCGCCTAGACTGTATCTAGTTTCTGAAAAAAACAACTTATCAATTATTCCTCTTGCAGTTTCTTCATCTGGTGGATCAGCATTTCTTAATTGTCTATATATATGTTCTACTGCTTCTTTTTCCGAATTGGTTGGATCTTTTTGTAATGTATTATGAATAATTTTATATTCTGAAGATTCGTTTGTTTCTTTATGAAGTAATATACTCTTTACTCCTGCCTGCATTATAGTATCAATATGATTTTTTTCAATAATTACATCTCTATCGAGTAAAACTTCATTTCTTTCAATAGAAACAACTTCTCCAGTATCTTCATCGACAAAATCTTCAAACCATGTTTTCAATACTCTAGCTACTAATCTTCTTCCTAAAACTCTCTTTAAGCCAGCTTTACTAACTCTAACTTCGTCTGCAAGATCAAAAATTTCAAGTATATCTTTGTCACTTTCATATCCAATAGCCCTTAATAAAGTGGTCACAGGTAGCTTCTTTTTTCTATCAATATATGCATACATTACTGAATTGATATCAGTTGCAAATTCTATCCAAGAGCCTTTAAATGGAATAACTCTTGCAGAATATAATTTTGTTCCGTTTGCATGATAACTCTGTCCAAAAAAAACACCTGGAGATCTATGAAGCTGAGAAACACATACTCTTTCAGCACCATTAATAATAAAAGTACCTCTTTTAGTCATATATGGAATTGTTCCTAAATAAACATCTTGAATAATAGTTTCAAAGTCCTCATGTTCAGGATCAGTACAATAAAGTTTTAATCTTGCTTTCAAAGGAACACTAAAAGTCAAGCCTCTTTCAATACATTCATCAACACTATATCTAGGAGGATCAACAAAATAGTCTAAAAATTCTAAAACAAAATTATTTCTTGTATCAGAAATAGGAAAATTTTCACTAAAGACCTTAAATAAGCCTTCATTTTCTCTGTCTTCAGATTTAGTTTCTAACTGAAAAAAATCTTTAAATGATTTAAGTTGAATATCTAAGAAATCCGGATAATCAAATTTTGATTTAATAGATTTAAAACTTAATCTTGTAATTTGTTTATTTATAGCCAACTGAATAAAATTTAAAAAAAGAATTAACAAAAAGCACTGAATAAAATTTTATTCAGTGCATGTATTATTTTACTGAGAATTATTATTTGAGCTCAACTTCTGCTCCAGCTCCCTCTAATTGAGATTTTAGTGCTTCAGCTTCATCTTTTGCAATAGATTCTTTGAGAGTAGCAGGTGCACTATCAACAAGTTCTTTTGCTTCTTTTAATCCTTTACCAGTTAACTCTTTAACCAATTTTACAACAGCTAATTTTGAACCGCCTGGAGCTTTTAAAATAACATCAAATTCTGTTTTTTCTTCACTACCTCCGGCGTCTCCTCCTGGAGCAGCATTTCCTGAAACAGCAACTTGAGCTGCAGCTGGTTCAATTCCATATTCATCTTTTAATATAGAAGCTAACTCATTAACTTCTTTAACTGTTAAATTCACTAATTTTTCAGCGAAATCTTTTAAATCTGCCATAGTTTTTATTTTTATTGTTGTTTAATTTATTTGAAAGTGAGTGCGTACAATTTTTATTCTTTTTTATTTTCAAGGGTTTTTAAAATACCTGCTAGTTTATTTGAAGCAGAATTAATACTTGATATTATATTTTTCATTGGTGATTGGAGTATTAAAACTATATCACCTATCAATTCTTCTTTAGACTTAAGATTTTCTAAAATAGCTAATTGGTCCTGGTCATAGTATGCTTCATCAATCTGAGCACCTTTAAATGAGGGTTTTTCTGAGGACTTATTTTTACTTAAAAATTCCTTAATCACTTTAGCAGGGGCATTAGATGTATCAGATATCATAACTGAGGTATTTCCCTTCAAGACAGATGAAATATCATCGAAGTTCTTTTCACAAGATTCCATTGCTTGTTTTAGCAAAGTGTTCTTAACAACCTGTAGAGTAACACCCTTAGTGAAACAAAGTTTTCTTAGTTTGAAAGTTTCTTCTGAATTCATACCAGAAATATCAGTGAGATAAACATTTTTGCTGTGATTGAGCATTTCTTTAAGTTTATCTATAGCTATTTTTTTTTCGTTTTTAGTCATAAGTTAAAAATTAAAATCTATAGAGATTTTGAATCAATTTTAAATCCGTTACCCATGGTACTAGACATAGTTATACTTTTCACGTATGTTCCTTTTGCAGACGATGGCTTGAGTTTGATAACTGATTGTATAAGTTCAGATGCATTTTCAGCGATTTTTTCATGATCAAATGAAACTTTAGCTATTGCTGCGTGAATTATACCATATTTATCAACTTTAAAGTCTATTTTTCCAGCTTTTACATCTTTGACTGCTTTTGCTACATCCATTGTAACAGTTCCAGTTTTTGGATTTGGCATCAAACCTCTAGGACCTAAAATTTTACCCAAAGGACCTAGTTTTCCCATGCAACTTGGCATAGTAATAATAACATCAACTTCCGTCCAACCAGATTTAATTTTTTGAATATATTCATCTAATCCTACAAAATCTGATCCAGCATCTGTAGCTTCCTTTTCTTTGTCTGGAGTACAAATTGTTAACACTTTGATTTTTTTTCCTGTACCGTTGGGTAGAGTAACAACTCCTCTTACCATTTGATTAGCTTTTCTAGGATCAACACCAAGTCTAATTGCAATATCTATACTCTCATCAAATTTAGAATTGGAATTCTTTTTTATCAAACTAGATGCCTCAGATAAGTTGTAAAATTTATCTAAATCAAGTTTGTTTCGCTTTTCTATTTGTTTTTTTGTTAATTTAGTCATATAAATCTATGTTTATGATTTAGGAAAGTCTCCAGTGACTGTTATACCCATACTTCTAGCAGTTCCAGCTACCATTTTCATAGCAGAGTTTATAGTAAAGCAATTTAAATCTACCATTTTGTCCTCAGCAATTGTTTTAATTTGATCCCAAGTTACTTTACCAACTTTTTTTCTGTTTGATTCAGAAGATCCTTTCTTAACTTTAGATAATTCCAAGAGCTGCACTGCAGCAGGTGGGGTCTTAATTACAAAATCAAAGGATTTATCTACGTAAACTGTTATAGATACAGGAAGGACTTTCCCTTGTTTGTCTTGGGTTCGAGCATTGAATTGTTTGCAAAATTCCATAATGTTAACACCTTTTGCACCTAAAGCTGGGCCAACAGGTGGAGAAGGGTTTGCTGATCCACCACGTACCTGTAATTTAATTAAACCTACTATTTCTTTTGCCATCTTAAAATTAGTTAACTGTTTTATTCTTTTTCAACTTGTAAAAAATTTAACTCCAAAGGGGTTTTTCTACCAAATATTTTTACCATGACGAGTAATTTCCTCTTTTCTTCATTAATTTCTTCTATCAGACCACTAAATCCATTAAAAGGACCATCTATAACTTTCACAGGTTCACCAGCAACATAGGGCACACTCATTAATTCATCAGCCTCAGACAACTCATCTACTTTACCTAGCATTCTGTTAACTTCAGAAAGTCTTAATGGTAACGGATCTCCTCCTTTCGTAGCACCAAGAAATCCAATTACTCCAGTAATTGACTTTATAGCATGAACAACTTCACCTATTAAGTCTGCTTCAATCATTATGTATCCAGGAAAAAAATTTCTTTCTTTTGTGACTTTTTTCCCATTCCTGATCTTGTAAACTTTCTCAGTTGGAACTAGTACTTGAGAAACATAATTCTCCATTCTAAGCTCTTCTATTTCTCTTTCAATGTATGTCTTGACCTTAGATTCTTTTCCTGATATTGCCCTCACAACATACCATTTTTTTTTTGCTTCAACTTTCATAGAATATGGTTAGTTAAAATAAGTTATAAAATTCACCCAATATTTTATCAAATCCTAAATCCATTAAACTAATTATTAGAGCAATAATTATTGAAGATATTGCAACTAATAAGGTACTGGATTGTAATTGAGAAAGACTAGGCCAGGTTACTTTAGTAATTAATTCATTATATGAGTCTAAAATATATTTCTTCATACACTATTTTTTTGCACGGGTAGAGAGATTCGAACTCCCATCGACGGTTTTGGAGACCGGAATGCTACCATTGCACCATACCCGTGTGGGAAATTTCAAATAATCTTATAAAATCTCTGTTACTTGTCCTGCACCAACTGTTCTTCCTCCTTCTCTTATTGCAAATCTTAAACCTTTATTCAAAGCAACAGTGTTTATCAAGTTAACTGTTATAGTTAAGTTATCACCAGGCATTACCATTTCAGTTCCCTCTGGTAATACTATTTCACCAGTCACATCAGTTGTTCTTATATAAAATTGAGGTCTATATTTATTATGAAAAGGAGTATGTCTTCCTCCTTCCTCTTTTTTTAACACATATACCTCAGCTTTAAATTTATCATGAGGAGTAACTGAGCTAGGTTTACATATAACCATACCTCTTTTGATATCTGTTTTTTCTATACCACGAAGTAATAAACCAACATTATCTCCAGCTTCACCTCTGTCAAGAATTTTTCTAAACATTTCTACACCAGTTATTGTTGAAGATAAATTTTCAGCTCCCATTCCAAGAATATCAACAGTATCTCCACTATTTGCAACTCCTAGTTCAATTCTACCAGTAGCAACAGTTCCTCTACCAGTGATAGAAAATACATCTTCGACCGGCATCAGAAAATCTTTTTCGACATCTCTAACTGGCATCTCGATCCACTCATCAACATTTTTCATAAGCTCTTTAACAGTGTCAACCCATTTACCCTCACCATTTAAAGCACCTAGTGCTGAACCTTGAACAACAGGAGTATTGTCTCCATCAAATTCATAGAAAGATAAAAGGTCTCTAATTTCCATATCGACAAGTTCGAGTAATTCTTCATCATCCACCATATCAACTTTATTCATGAAAACAACAATTCTAGGAACACCAACCTGTCTTGCTAAAAGTATATGTTCTCGAGTCTGTGGCATTGGACCGTCAGTGGCAGCAACTACTAGTATTGCTCCATCCATTTGTGCCGCACCAGTTACCATATTTTTGACATAATCTGCGTGGCCAGGACAATCGACATGTGCATAATGACGGTTTTGAGTCTCATATTCAACATGAGAAGTATTAATTGTAATACCTCTCTCTTTTTCTTCGGGTGCATTGTCTATTGCATCAAAGTCTTTTTTAGCTGCCAATCCATCAGTAGCAAGTACAGTAGTAATTGCAGCAGTTAGTGTAGTTTTTCCATGATCAACATGACCAATAGTACCTATATTTAGGTGGGGTTTACCTCTTTGAAAAGTTTCTTTTGCCATAATTTTTAATTTAAATTAAATACTAAATTAATATATATCTGAAATCAGATACTTGAGCGAGAGACGAGAATCGAACTCGCAACCCTCAGCTTGGAAGGCTGACGCTCTACCAATTGAGCTACTCTCGCTTTTATATTTTAAGTGGTGGGAGAAGGATTCGAACCTTCGAAGGCTAGGCCAGCAGATTTACAGTCTGCCCTCGTTGACCGCTTGAGTATCCCACCCCAACAATTTTTCACAAAATAAAGAACAACAGAGCCGATGGAGGGGCTCGAACCCACGACCTGCTGATTACAAATCAGCTGCTCTAGCCAGCTGAGCTACATCGGCAATGTCATCTCACTCTTAACCAAAAAACCTTCTGAAAAAGAGACTGCAAATTTATAAAACTAATGAACATGAAAAAATAATATTCAATTTTTTTTTAAATGATTTATTTCAATAGAAGGAAAAAAATAAAAAAGTTAATTTAAATTATAGGAAATAATTTGTTAAAATTAGAGAATTATTCTGAACCACGTGGATGAGATAAGTTATAAATTTTCTTTAAATTTTCATAGGATGTATGAGTATAAATTTGAGTTGAATTAAGACTGGAGTGTCCTAATATTTCTTTTATTGCCATAAGATCAGCTCCCTCGTTGAGCAGGTGAGTGGCAAATGCATGTCTAAGAGTGTGTGGACTTTTTTTTGTTATGGTAGAAACTTTACTAATGTATGATTTTACAATTCTATAGACCAATTTAGGGTATAACTTTTTGCCATTGTGATTCAAAAATAAATATTTAGAATTATTTTTAAAACAATTGTCTCTAACGCTGATAAATTTTTTTAAATCAGTTAAGTGACTATCTAATAATGGAATTAACCTTTGTTTATCTCTTTTTCCAGTAACTTTAATATATTTTTGATAAAAACTTATATCATTAACTTCTAAGTTAATTAGCTCTGATAACCTGATTCCAGTGTAATAAAACATTTGTAATATGGTTTTATCTCTTTCTCCAACATAACCTTCAAGAAAAAAATTATTATCAAAAAGTATATTTAGATCCTCTTTACTGGCAAATTCTGGAATCTTTTTTTTTGTCTTCAAAGAAATAATATTTTTGGTAGGATTATCATTAAAAAAGTTATTATTATTTTGAAATCTATAATATCTTCTTAAAACAGAGAGTTTTCTGTTAACAGAGTTTTTATCGTAACCTTTAGAAACTAAATGAGAAATCCAAGCTTTAATATTTGCGGCTTTAACATCTTTTAATGTTAAGTCTAGGTTAAGTGATAAAAATTTTTCAAACTGATTTAAATCTGAAACATACGATTTAACGGTAAGTGGAGAATATCTCTTTACTGAATCAATATATTCAATAAATTTGGAAATGTAATTCATTCTTAAATCGAAGAAGGATGAGAAATTTACTCAGCTTGCTTGAGTTGTTGAACGTATGCTGCTTTGATGAGTTGCTGTCTTCTTCTAACTGATGGTTTTACAAATTCTTTTCTTGCTCTCAAATCTTTCATAGCGCCAGTTTTATCAAACTTACGCTTAAATCTTTTGAGAGCTCTTTCAATTGCTTCTCCGTCTTTAACAGGGATTATGATCATATTATTAAAATTAATTCTGCAAATATAATAAAAATAACAATATTTAAAACAACTTAAATTTATTTTAATATTTGCTTAGAAATTACTAACAACTGAATCTGAGAAGTACCCTCACCAATAGTTGTTAACTTAGAATCTCTATAAAATTTTTCAACAGGAAAATCTTTAATATATCCATAACCTCCAAAAATTTGCACTGCAAGATTTGATATATCTACCGAAACCTCAGATGAATAATACTTTGCCATTGAACTTTCTTTAGTAACGTTTAAAAATCTATCAATCTTATCTACTGCTTTGTAAATTAGTAATTCTGATGCCATAATTTTACTGTACATATCTGCTAAAATAAATGCTATAGATTGATGATTGGATATAGGTATTTTAAATTGTATTCTTTCCTTAGAATACTTTAAAGAATTTTGATAAGCACCTTTTGATATACCAAGTGCCAGGGCAGCAATTGAAATTCTTCCTCCATCTAGAATTTTCATAGATTGAATAAAGCCCTCTCCAATTTTTCCAAGTAAATTTTCTTGAGGTATTCTACAATTATCAAAAATAATTTCAGAAGTCTCTGATGCTCTCATTCCTAGTTTATCCTCTTTTTTCCCTGAAAAAAAACCTTTAGTACCTTTCTCAACAACAAAAGCAGACATGTCACTTGAATTATTTTTGTTCCCAGTTCTTGCTATTACAACTATAACTGAAGCAGAAATACCATGAGTTATAAAATTTTTTGATCCATTTAAAATCCAATCATTACCAACTTTAACTGCTTTAGTTTTCATATTACCAGAATCAGATCCTGTATTTTGTTCAGTTAAAGCCCAAGCACCCATTTGTTGACCTGAACATAGTTTGGGTAGCCATTTTTTTTTCTGATATTCATTTCCAAACTTATATATATGAGCTAGACAAAGTGAATTATGAGCTGCAACAGATAAACCTATTGAAGGATCTATTTTAGAGATCTCTTCAATTATTTTAACATATTCTTTATAAGTTAGTTCCGATCCACCATATTTTTCAGGAATTAACACTCCCATTATCCCCATTTTTCCTAAAATTTTAAATAAATCTACAGGGAAATACTGTTTATCATCCCATTCTTTATAAAATGGTAAAATATGTTTTTTAACAAGATCCTTTACTGACCTTTGAATACTTTTTTGAGTATCAGAATATTTTATCATTTATTTTACTTTTTTAACTTTATCTGAATTTAATTTCTCTGAATACATTTCTAGATCTTTTTTAACTTCATTGGTTAAAAAATATAGACCTAGAATATTTGGGAAAGCCATTGCTAAAATCATCATATCTGAAAAATCAATTACTGAACCTAAACTAACTGAAGATCCAATAACTACAAACGATAAAAATAACAATTTATAGGAAATATCTACAAATTTTGAGTTTCCAAATAAATATGTCCATGATTTTAATCCATAATATGACCAAGATATCATTGATGAAAAAGCGAATAAAAAAATTGCTACAACTAATAACAATGGAAACCATGAAATAACTGATTCAAAAGCTGAAGAAGTCAATTGAGCTCCTTCTAAATCAAATCCTGAATGTCTGCCAGTAATAATAATAACAAAGGCAGTCATAGTACAAATTACAACTGTATCGATAAATGGTTCTAAGAGAGCAACAATTCCCTCTTTTACTGGTTCATCAGTTTTTACTGCTGAATGAGCTATGGCAGCAGAACCTATTCCAGCCTCATTTGAAAAAGCTGACCTTTTAAATCCTTGAATTAAAACTCCAATAATTCCCCCTTTTGTGGCATCATTTGAAAAAGCAGATGTTACTATTAAATTTAAAACATCAAAGATTTTGTTATAATTTAGTATTATTATAAATAAGGACGCTCCTACATATAAAACAGCCATAAATGGTACAATTTTTTCTGTTATCTTAGCTATTGACTTTATACCTCCTATAATAACTAAGCCTACAATAAAAGAAAGTATCAAACCAAAATAAAATCCATTTCCAGGCATTATTTGGAATTGACCTTCAATTTGAGCATAAGCTTGATTTGCTTGAAACATACATCCTCCTCCAAATGATCCACCTATACATAATATGGCAAATAAAGCTCCTATAAACTTACCAAATTTTTCAAAATTCCTTGATTTAAATGTCTCACTTAAATAATACATAGGACCACCTGAAACCTCGCCTTTGTCATTTATTTTTCTATACTTTACTCCAAGAGTACATTCAACAAATTTAGAGGACATTCCCAGAAATCCTGCAATTATCATCCAAAATGTTGCACCCGGTCCACCAACAGAAATTGCTACTGCAACACCTGCTATATTTCCTAATCCAACTGTCGCAGATAAAGCCGTTGTAAGTGCTTGAAAATGAGACACTTCACCATCATCATTTGGACTATCATACTTACCTCTAACCAAATCTATTGCATGCTTAAAATAAAAAATATTTACGAATTTCATTTTTAAAGTAAAAAAAACTGCACCACTTATTAACCATATTACTACAATTGGAATTCCCATCGAAAAAGGTTCCCAAAATATTATTTTTGACATTATTTCAACAATTGGGTCAAAAACTGAGTTAATGGATTTGGATAAATTATTTTCTGCAAACGTAAAATTATGAGAGAATAATAAAATATATTTAATTTTTTTCATTGGGTAATATTTAAACTAATGAAGAAATGTAATTTGCACCTATAATACTCAAGTTCATTACTTCATCTGAACCCATTTTCTTTAATTTTGATTCAGAATTAAGATTATCTGCTACACTAACAACTTTTATATTATTATTTAATTTTTTTACCAAAAAAATATTATCAATGTTTAAATTATCTTTTTTATAAAGAGTTAAAAAAACTTTAGCAGTATTAACATTTATCTTAGTTAATAAGTCCTCATCTATTTTTTTATTGATGGTAATTAATTTATTTTGATTTTTATCGTTATCCATTTCAATAAAATTATTTTCATGATTCTCATTAACCATAACTATAAAATTACTCTCATTTTTAATTTTAGATACTACTTCAGTTACTAAATTTTTATCACCACATATAATCACATGACTTGATATATTAGCTAATAATTTTTCCACCTTATTTTTTTTTAATGATTTACTTAAATTTCTGTCTATAAAATATGCAGTTACAATTGATATAGCATAGGTATATATACAAATATTAAAAATTATTAATATTGACACAAAAATTCTGCCAATTGAGCTTAAGGGTTGAACTAAACTTAAACCAACTGTCGAAAAAATTACAATTGTTTCATAAAGTGCATCAAAAATTGAATAATCTTCAATTATTATGAAACCTAAAATTCCAGTAAAAAAAATTAAACTTAATAAGATTAAAGCTATACCTAATCTCTTGTAAAAAATTTCACTGTTCATATTTATATATTATAATATCAATTATATTGACATAAAATTAATATTTAAATATAAAAAAAAGCCTCTAAAAAGAGACTTAAAAAATTATTATTTTAAATTCTTGATATTTAAGTTATAATCTTTAATAACCTTTGACAATCCCTTTTTATTGATTGTTTTGAGAATTGAGGTAGATATTTTTAGTGTAACCTGTTTTTTTAACTCAGGTATATAAAATTTCTTTTTAATCAAATTAATTGAAAAGGTTCTTTTAGTCTTTTTATTAGAGTGAGAAACATTGTTGCCAACTAAAGCTTTTTTGTTTGAAATTGAACATATTCTTGACATAATAAAAAATTTTAAAAACAAAATTAATTTTTTTATTCAAAACTAAAAAATATTTACAAAATTATTTGGAATTTCTCAAATGAAGTAACAAATCAAAAAAAATTGAATTAGCAGTTCTTTGAATATTTGAAACTCTATTTTTACCAAATTTATATTTATAAGTTAAACAAGACTTAGGTGTTGCAATTCCAGCCCAAACTAACCCTACAGGTTTATCAGTCCCATCAGATTCTGGGCCTGCAATCCCAGATACAGATATAGAATAATCAGTTTTAAAGATTTTTTTTGAATTTACTGCCATTTGATTAACTACTCTTTCACTTACCGCTCCATATTTTAGAATTATTTTTGGATCGACATTTAAAATATTAGTTTTGATTTCGTTGTTGTAGGCTATAACTGTACCTTTAAAAAATTCTGAGCTTCCAGGAATTTTTGTGAATAAGTGTGATAAATAACCTCCAGTACAACTTTCAGCCAAAGAGATGGTTAATTTTTTTTTAATTAATATTCTTGAAATACTTTCTTCAATTGTAGTTTGATCCTCCCCAAAAATATATTGTGGAATTATTCCATATAATTTTTTTACATGATAATCTATAATATTTTTGATATTTTCATTGTTATCTCCGCTTATACTTAATCTTAATCTAACTCTATTATAAGATGGCAAAAATGCTAACTTTACCTTTTTATCTAAATTATCCATCCATTCTTCTAGTATTTCTACTAAATTAGTCTCTGGTAAACCAAATGTATTTATAGTTTTATTAATAACATTAATTGGCTTAAAAAAAAGTTTCAATTTCTTTATTACATAATTTTCCATCATCATTTTCATTTCAGAGGGAACTCCAGGAAGAGCAATGACATGATTATTATTATTTTCAAACCACATTCCTGAAGCAGTTCCAATTTTATTTAATATTACTTTACATTTTTTTGGAAGATATGCTTGATGAAAATTTAGTTCATTTGGAACTTTATTTCTTTTTTTAAAAAGTTTAATTATATGATCTAATATTTTTTCATTTTTAACCAGACTATCATTAAAAAATTTACATAAAACTTTTTTTGTCAAATCATCGTGTGTGGGTCCTAGTCCACCAGTAGTTATTATTATATTGGATTCCTTCAAACACAAATTTAATGTATTTATTATATCATTTTCTGAATCAGAAATTGATATAATTTTTTTAACTTCTAATCCTACATTATTAATTTCTTTTGCAATCCATGATGAATTAGTATCTTGAACTTGTCCTATAATTAACTCATCACCAATTGTTAAAATTGATATACTCATTCTTTTATTTTATTCCTTTAATATCATAAATTTATATTAAAAAAAAAAATTAATGTATGTTAAAAAAATCATCAGAAATTATTTTTAATAAAGATTTATCAATATACCATCTAGGACTAAATACAGAAGATTTTGCTGATAATATCATCCTAGTTGGTGATCCAAAAAGAGTTTCTTTTGTCTCTAAATACTTTGATAAAATTGAAATTCAAAAATCTAAAAGAGAATTCACAACTAATACTGGGTATATTGGTAAAAAAAGAATTAGCGTTATATCATCTGGAATTGGTGTTGATAATGTAGATATAGTTATAAATGAACTTAATATTTTAAATTCAAAAAAGTCAGGTTTTGAAAATACAAAAAGAAAGTTAAATTTTATTAAACTCGGGACTTGTGGATCAATATCTAAAAAAATTGATGTTAATGAGATTATTTTTTCTAAATATTGTATTGGTTCAGAAGGTATTATTTATTACTATAATTTTGATAATTCTATTTTAGAGAAAAAATTAATTGATAAATTTATTCATTTTACAAAATGGGATTCAAAATTAGCTTTACCTTACGCTATCAAAGCATCGGAAAAGTTATGGAAAAGTCTTTACAGTAATAATTTCAGAAAGGGTATAACTTTAACTACGAATAGTTTTTATGGTGGTCAAGGCAGAGAATTTAATATAAAACTTCAACATAAAAATATCATAAAAAATTTATCTGATTTAACATATAAAAAATTAAAAGTTTTAAATTTCGAAATGGAATCATCTGGAATTTATAGCTTGAGTAAAATATTTAATCATAATGCAATTAGTATAAACGTTGTACTTGCAAATAGGGTTACAAATAAATTTTCCAATTGTCCTGATAAAGCGGTTGATAATATGATAAAATCAATCCTTGGTAAAATTGAAAAAATTTAATTTTTTCAAACTATCATCTTATAAAATTTAAGTGCTAATTCAAGTTGATCAGATTTTGATAAATTTGTGTTATCTATGTATATTGAATCAGTTGTCCTTATTAATGGAGAATTTTCTCGATTCTCATCTGTAATATCTCTTTTTTTAATATTTTGCTCAACTTTGTTAAAAGTAGTTTTCTTATCTTTACTCTTCAATTCATTAAATCTTCTTCGAATCCTTTCATTTAACGAAGCATCAATAAAAAACTTCAACTCTGCATCAGGTAAAACAACTGATCCAATATCTCTTCCATCAATAACAAATCCCTTGTCTTTTGACAATAATTGTTGTTGTTTAACTAATTTATGTCTAACTTCCTTGATTTTACTTATGTTACTTACATGATTTGAAACTTCCATACTTCTGATATCTATAGTAACATTTTTTCCATTTAAAATAATTTCTGACAAATTAGACTTAAAATAAACTTCAATGTTAATATTTTCTAAAATATTAATAAGTGAATTAACCTTAACATAATTATTTTCAATTAAATTATTTTGAATAGAAAATAATGTAACTGCTCTATACATAGCCCCAGTATCAATATATTTGTAACCTAATTTAATAGCTAAGGATTTAGCCAAAGTGCTTTTCCCAGACGAAGAGTATCCATCAACTGCAATATTAATTATTCTCATACTAATTTTTATTTACTAAATTTGAAACTAAAGAAATTGTACTTACTGGACCAAATGCATGATATATTACTCTTGCAAAGTTGAACTGAAATTTTTTAATTTTTAATAAAAATCCATAAGACAAGCCAACACCTCTATTATATAAGTCTAATCCAAGCTCTTGACTTAACCTAAAATTATATCCAACTCTAAAATTAAAATTATCTGAAAATAGAATTTCTGAACCAATATTAATATGAGATATAATCTCATTTCTTATATTTATTGAATTATTATTATAATCATTCAAAATTGAGTTTTCATTTGAATCTAAATTTCTTTCGTAAAAAAGATTCCAATCTTCAATATGATTTAGTAATATACTAATTCTAAATGGAGCATTTTCCAATCTTGAAGTTAATCCCATTTTTAACTCAAAAGGCATATTTTCCCTTTTATCATAACTTTTAATTTGAGAACCTAAATTTTTCATTAATAATGAATATAAAATCCTGTTTTTCTTTATTTCATATGTAAATGAAAAATCAGCCAAAAATCCATATGAATTTACGTTATAAAAATTTGAGTAAATTAACTTTAAACTGGAACCCAAACTATATTTTCTTTTTCTAAGTAATAAAGTTGACGCTGAAAATAAATATTCTCCAGCTGAAAATTCTCCAATTATATTACCAAATTGATCAGTCTCATCAAATTTACCATAATTAATATATTTCAAAGCAAGTGTAATATTTTCTGTTTTATCAGACTTTAAACCATATATAATTGAACCAAAATCTATATCAGCAAAATAATTTGTATAATTAATTGAAAATTGATTATTCATTTTTTTATTGTTCAAAGATGGAAGACTGTACGACAAATTAACATCATCATCAAAAATGTTGAGTAAAACATTTCCTTGTGACAACAATCTTGCTGAAGAGGATAGATTGACAAACTCATAAGTATTATCTCCTCCAATTTGACAAAGAACTGAATTTGAAAAATATATTGAAAAATAAATCATTAAAAAAAACAAAAATTTTGCATTCATATTGGCTAATTTAATAATCTAAAGTTTAAGATATTAAAAATGTTAATTCAATTTTAAAAAAACATTATTAGATTTGTTAAATTATAATATACTTCAAAATGAAAAAAATAATAATGATACTAGTTTTCTCATCTAATTTATGTTTAGCTCAGAATTCAAATTTAAATTTTGAAGATGCTATTTTGGGAAATAAAAATTTTTATAAAGATAATTTATACAATATTCAATGGATTAAAAACAGTAATGAATTTAGCTATGTGAAAAATAATATTTTAATTGTTGAAGATTCAAATATTCAACAAAAACGAATAACATTAGAAAAAATCAATAAAATTCTAGAAGCTGATACACTAAATAGTTTCAATTATATAAAATGGATCAACTCTTCGAATTTCATCTTTCAAATTGATTTAAATATCTATAAATATAATTTTGAAAATGATCATATTTTAAAAATGTTTTCTTTACCTGATAATTCTTCAAATATTGAATATAGTCATGACCTTTCAAAAGTAGCTTTTACAATAAATAATAATTTATTCATTTTAGATTCTAAAAATAAATTAACACAAATAAGTTTTGATAATAATGAAAATATTGTAAATGGTCAGATTGTCCATAGAAATGAATTTGGTATTGATAAAGGTATTTTTTGGTCAAACAATGATAAATATGTTGCTTATTATAAGAAAGATGAAAGAATGGTGAGTAATTATCCAATTATAAATTCTAATTCTAGAATAGCTAGTATTAGAAAAATAAAATATCCTATGGCAGGAATGTCTAGTCACGAAGTAAAATTGTTTGTATACGACATTTCCAAGAAAAAAAGTACAATGATGAGAACTGGAGAACCAAATGATAAATATTTAACAAATATTTGTTGGGGACCAAACAATAAAAATATTTTTATTGCGGTTTTAAATAGAGATCAAAATCATTTAAAATTAAATAGTTTCAATATAAATGATGGAAAATTAAATTTCACATTATTTGAGGAAAAAAATAAAAATTATGTTCAACCATTAAATCCTATGATTTTTATCAATAATAGTGAATTTTTGTGGAGATCTGAAAGAGATGGTTTTGATCACTATTACAGATATAATACAAATGGAAAAATAATTAATCAAGTTACATTTGGAAATTTTGTCGTAAAAGACTTTATTTCCATTGTCGATGATTCCTTATTTTTTACTGGGTCTCATAATAACGGACTTGATACTAGATTTTATAAAAGCAGTCTGTTTAATTCTGAATCTGAAATTATCACTAAAATTGAAGGAGTACATAAGATTTATCCCAATTCTATGGGGACCTTGTATATTGATTCTTACAGTAGTGCAAATAATCCAGGAACAATAAATTTGATTAATAGTTCCGGTAAAAATTTAAAAACAATACATCAAAGGGATAATCCATTTTCTGATATAATTATGGGTAATATTGAAATTGATAGTTTTAAATTAGAAAATGGCATTGTTATAAATACTAGAATAATCAAACCTTATAATTATAATGATTCTATAGCTTATCCATTATTACTTTATGTTTATAATGGACCTAATGTTCAATTAATAGAAAATGATTTTTTAGCTTCATCTAGTTTATGGATGCACTATCTTGCTAACCAGGGGTATATTATTCTAACAATTGATGGGAGAGGGTCAGAAAATCGAGGTTTAGATTTTGAACAAATAATATTTAGAAATCTTGGAGAAATTGAAATGAAAGATCAAATAAGAGGGCTTCAAAATTTTATATCAAAAGAAAATGTTGATAAAAACAGGATAGCAGTCTATGGATGGAGCTATGGAGGATACATGGCCACAAATCTACTATGCACCTATCCTGATTTTTTTAGTTGTGGAGTAGCTGGAGGTCCAGTTATTGATTGGAAATATTACGAAGTAATGTACACTGAAAGGTATATGGATACACCAGAAATAAATCCAGATGGCTACAAAAAATCCAGTATTTTAAATAAGATTCATAACCTTAGTGACCCACTATTAGTCATACATGGTACAGATGATGATGTAGTAGTTTTACAACACTCATTGAAATTTTCCCAAAAATGTATTGAAAATAAAAAGAGTTTAATTACTTTCAGTATCCTGGACATGATCACCATGTTAGAGGGAAGGATAGATTACATTTAATGAATAAAATCATAAATTTCATATTAGAAAATAATCTTTAATTTGAATTATATATTTCGTTCCCCATTATAATTAAACCCTGAATTTCAGGATATTTAGGTAAATTATTTCCAACTAAACCCAATAATGAAGGAGAATTTTCGAAAAATAATTTTTTAATAAATCTATTAATATCAAAATCATTCAAAAGAGTCCCAAAAAACTTATTCCATGTTTGATCGCTAATGATTAATTTCGTGACAATACAAACATATGTATTATTTATCTTTCTAGTTTGAAAGTAATAATCTCTTTTGTCAATTCCAGATATAATATTTTCAATTATGATAGTATTAGACTCACCAAACTGATCATCTTTTTTCAAGAAGTTAACTCCAACATTATTAAACTTATTTATTGAGTTTGTAAGTAAAAATTTATTTTTCATGATATTTTATATTATTTATTGTCAAATAAAATTTAATACTGTGACAATTAATGTCACTTATTTAATAAACTCTTAAAATTCAAAAGTTCCTCTTTTAAAATTTTAGGACTATTAATTTTTACTCCATCTGGAAAAGAAAATAAAAATCTAAGTAAATTCTCCGAAAAATAAACTTTACCTGAAAATTTATAGGAATCTTTTTTTCCCTTAATTATAGATTTGGTTTCTGGATAAAATTGAATCAAATATGAATAAGCTTTTCTATTTAAAGTTAACTCAATATCATATAACACATTTCCTTTGTAACCAAAAGAATCAATAGGATTAACAGTAACATTGCTTGAAAATTTTTGTAATCTATCTAAAATTTCAACATTTCCAATTCTGTTGATGTTAAATATTCTTGTATCTGAGGGTGCATTATTGACATCAATCCCAATAACTCCAGTATAGTTTGATGTAAATGCAATTGGTTCAAATATTCGATTTGAATTAGAATTAGAATTTAAAGAAGAGTAATTTACTAATTTTACTTGTAGATTATTCTTTATTGAATTAGATAATTTTTCAATTTTTAAACCATTATCTGCATTAAGAATATTTTTTCCAATTTGGCCTTGCTCACTCATCATATACAATTTTTTCAAAATATTTTGAGTCAGATTGTTATTTACTGAAATTGTATTTAAAGACTCTCTAATTAAAATAGACTCTTCTGAATTAAAAGTAAATTCAAATTCATTTCCAACATCAGTATGAATAAAATAATTATTATTTAAATCAACATCAATCATAAAGCCCAAATCTTCCAACAAATTTAAATAACGGTATACAGTTCTTTTTGAAATATTTAAAATCTTTGAAATTTCTATTGGTGATCTTTTCTTTATTCCTTTTAATAAACTAATTAACTTAAAAATTCTTAAAATTTTTCTTTGCTCAATCATGCTTAAATAAATAAATTATTATATAAATTTACCCAAAATTAAACAATAATGAATAAGCTATATATAATTATAATTTCATCTTTTGTAACATTAAATTTATCATCTCAAAATTATTGGCAACAAAAAGCAATTTATGAAATGAATATTGATTTTAATGTCAAAAATCATCAATTTTCTGGAAATCAAAAATTAAAATATTATAATTTATCTCCTGATACACTTCAAAATATTTTTTACCACTTATACCTAAATGCCTTTCAACCCGGGAGTATGATGGACAAAAGAAGCATGTCAATATTAGACCCTGATAAAAGAGTTCAAGACAGGATATCAAAATTGAGTCCCAATGAAATTGGATTTCAAAAGATACTAAACATTTTTCAAAATGGAACTCCCCTAAGCTATCAGGTTAATGGGACCATACTTGAAGTTATTTTAAATGATCCAATATATCCCAATGATTCAGCAATTTTTGATATGAATTTTTTAACCCAAGTTCCAATTCAAATAAGAAGAACTGGGAGGGATAACTCTGAAGGAATTGATTATTCAATGTCACAATGGTATCCTAAAATTTGCGAATATGACGAAAATGGATGGAACTCAAATCCATATATTTCGAGAGAATTTCACGGAGTATGGGGCGATTTTAATGTAAATATTAAAATCGATGCTGATTATACTATTGCAGCTACTGGAAAACTTACTAACCCTGAAGAGATAGGACATGGTTATAAAAATATCAATACAAAAAAAAAACCAATAAATTTAACTTGGAAGTTTCAAGCTAATAATGTTCATGATTTCGTTTGGGCTGCTGATAGAGATTATAATCACAAAATTATTCATAATGATAATGGTCCCAATTTCCACCTATTTTATCAAAAAAATGATAAAACAAAAGAATGGGAAAATCTTGAACCGTATTTAATTAAAACTTTTGAATATGCAAATAAAAATTATGGAAAATATCCTTATGATCACTATTCAATAATCCAAGGAGGCGATGGAGGAATGGAATATCCAATGGCTACTTTAATAACTGGAAATAGAAATCTAAGAAGTCTTGTTGGTGTTTGCGTACACGAAATAATGCATAGTTGGTACCAAGGACTAATGGCGACAAACGAAGCTCTTTATGCTTGGATGGATGAAGGGTTTACATCTTATGCATCAAATATTATTGAAAGAATTTTATTTAATGAGGATAGTTTATTTCAACATAAAGATTCCTATGATAGATATTTAAAAATAGCTAAAAGTAATTATGAAGAATCATTAATCACTCATGCAGACCATTTTAATACTAATTTAGCTTATTATTCAGCTGCATATTGGAAAGGAGTAGTATTTATAGACCAATTAAATAGAATAATTGGAGAAGAAAGTTTAAATTCATCTCTTAAAAGATATTATAATGAATGGTCTTTCAAACATCCTAATCCTATCAATTTCAAGAGAATTCTGGAAAAAGAAAGTGAATTAGAATTAGATTGGTATTTTGAATACTTCGTAAATACAATAAAAAAAATTGATTATGGAATTTCTCAAATATTAAATTACCAAAACAAATGTAAATTAGTATTAGAAAAGGGAGAAATGCCATTTCCCTTAGAGTTCCAAATTAAACTTAAAAATGGAAAAATATTTGATTATTATATTCCTATATCACTAATGAGAGGAAATAAAGAAGTAAATGAAAATGTCATTATTTTAGATGATT
>CACDER010000010.1 GCA_902551855.1 uncultured Cryomorphaceae bacterium
TTTATTTACCGCAACACTGTTTATATTTTTTTCCACTTCCACATGTACAAGGGTCATTTCTTCTAATTTTAATTCCAGTTCTTACTGGTTGAAATTTTCTTTCATTTGAAGAATTACTCACATTAGGATTGGATAAAGATAAATTTTCAATTCTAGACGCTTTAAATGATTTATTTGAGACGGTTTGATTATGATTTCTTAAATTCGGTGATTTATTAGCAGGGAGATTAGCTTTAAATAAGAATGAAATTGTCTCGGAATTAAGCTTTTCCAACATAGATTTAAATAAATTAAATGATTCAAATTTGTAAATTAATAAAGGATCTTTTTGTTCATAAACAGCATTTTGCACTGATTGTTTCAAATTGTCCATGTTTCTTAAATGTTCTTTCCAAGCCTCATCAATTAAAGCCAAAGAGATATTTTTTTCAAATGAATTAATCAGGCTATGACATTCAGAATTAAAAGCTTCTTCCAAATTTGTGACTACATTAAGTGTTTTATTACCATCTGTAAATGGAACAACTATATTTTCAAATTTTTTTGTATTGTCATTGAAGACATTAGAAATTACAGGAAAAGTCGTTAATGCAATCTTATCAGATTTGTTTTTATATTCATTTATACAATTTTCAAAGAGTTTTTCTACAATTTTTTCTTGAGATGAATTTTTAAAAAAATCTTCATTAAAGTTTGTATCAATCGCAAAGGTCTTTAAAATATCAATTCTAAAATCATTAAAGTTTTTTTCACTTTCATGGTTAGAAACTAACAATTGACAAGTATCATAGCACATATTATTGATATCTACAGATAATCTTTCTCCATCAAGAGCATGTTTTCTCCTCTTATATATAACTTCTCTTTGTGAATTCATAACATCATCATATTCAAGTAATCTTTTTCTAACTCCAAAATTATTTTCTTCAACTTTTCTTTGAGCTCTTTCAATAGATTTTGATATCATAGAATGCTGAATTACTTCACCTTCTTTTAAACCCATACGATCCATAAGTTTCGCAATTCGCTCAGAACCAAATAATCTCATTAATTTGTCGTCAAGTGAAACAAAAAACTGTGATGACCCAACATCACCTTGACGACCAGATCTACCCCTTAATTGTCTATCAACTCTTCTAGAATCATGCCTTTCAGTTCCAACTATAGCTAATCCACCTGAATCTTTAGTTTTATCACTTAATTTGATATCTGTACCTCTTCCTGCCATATTAGTTGCAATAGTAACCTTTCCAGACTCTCCAGCCTCCAAAACAATATTAGCTTCATGTTGATGTTTTTTTGCATTTAAAACATTATGCTTGATACCTCTTATTTTAAGAATTCTAGATAATTTTTCTGAAATATCAACAGAAGTAGTACCTACTAAGACTGATCTTCCTGATTTTGATAAACTAGTCACTTCATCTATTACTGCATTGAATTTTTCTCTCTGAGTCTTGTATACTTTATCGTCATAGTCCTTTCTTTTAATTGGTCTATTAGTTGGAATTGCAATTACATCTAATTTATAAATATCCCAAAATTCTCCTGCTTCTGTTTCAGCTGTTCCAGTCATACCTGACAACTTGTTGTACATTCTAAAATAATTTTGTAATGTTATTGTAGCATGAGTTTGCGTTGCAGCTTCCACTTTTACATTTTCTTTTGCCTCAATAGCCTGATGAAGTCCATCTGAATATCTTCTCCCTTCCATTATTCTACCAGTTTGTTCATCAACTATTTTAACTTTATTATCAATAACCACATAGTCAACTTCTCTTTGGAACAAGGTAAATGCTTTTAAAAGCTGATTCATTGTATGAATTCTTTCACTTTTAATAGCAAAATTTCTCATTAAATTGTCTTTTTCTGATTTTATCTCACTTTCAGTCTTTTGGGAAGATTCAAGTTTAGCTAACTCAGCACCAACATCAGGAAGTACATAAAAATCGTCATCAGAAACATTTTTTGATATTAGATTTATACCTTTATCAGTTAATTCAATTGAATTTGTCTTTTCATCAATTGTAAAATATAATTCATCGTCTATAATATGCATTTCTTTTGATTGATCTTGCATATAAAAATTTTCAGTTTTTTGAAGCAGGGATTTCACTCCCTCTTCACTAAGAAATTTAATCAATGCATTATTTTTTGGAAGTCCTCTAAATGATCTCAATAACTTCTTACCTGCTGATTCATTATCACCATCATTAAATAATTTTTTTGATTCGGATATCTCAGAAGTAACAAATTTTCTTTGAGCATCAAATAATAAAGCTATTTGAGGCTTTAGCTTATAAAATTCATGGTCATCTCCTTTTGGAACAGGTCCAGAAATTATTAATGGTGTTCTTGCATCATCAATTAATACTGAATCAACTTCGTCTACTATAGCATAATTGTGTTCCCTTTGCACTAAGTCATGAGGTGACCTTGCCATGTTATCTCTTAAATAATCAAAACCAAATTCATTATTAGTCCCAAATGTTATATCACATCTGTATGCGTTTCTTCTTTCTTCAGAATTTGCCTGATATTTATCAATACAATCAACAGATAATCCATGAAATTGGTATAGAGGTCCCATCCATTCAGAATCTCTTTTTGCAAGGTAATCATTCACAGTAACTACATGAACTCCATTACCAGTCAAGGCGTTGAGATAAACAGGAAGAGTAGCTACTAGTGTTTTACCCTCTCCAGTTTGCATTTCAGCGACCTTACCTTTATGAAGAACAAGCCCACCAATGAGTTGAACATCATAGTGAATCATATTCCATTTTTGGCTTACTCCAGAAGCCAACCAAGTATTGGACCATATTGAGAACTCTCCATCAATTTTTACGTAGTCACATTTTGATGATAATAATCTATCGTAATCTCTGGCTTTTACCTTTAAATATCCACTATTAACTAATCTTAAGGAAGTTTCTTTTATTAATGCAAAGGCCTTAGGTAGAATTTTTTCTAATTCTAATTCTTTTTTATCTAAAGATTTTTTGTTTAAGTTATCAATATCCTTATAATAAGACTCTTTTATCAAGGTATCAGTGGTATTATTGATTTTAGTTTTTAAAATTGATATTTGCTCAATTTCATCTTTACAAGAGTTTTTAATTTGATCCTTAAATTGGAAAGTAATCTCTCTTAATTCATCATCAGAGAGATTTCTTAACTCTTCTGAAAATTTATTTACTTTTTCAACTATTGGAGATAATTCCTTCAAATCTCTTGCAGACTTGCTTCCAAATATTGAGCTCAAAAAATTTTTTACAATACTCATTATTAAATAATAAAGTGTTTAAATTTAAATAATATTTGATAAAAAAAAGCTAAAAAATGATAAGGAATGTAATGGTTTTAAAGGTTATAATTAATACTCCTCTTCATTCCATAAAAAATCTTCTTCAGTAGGATAATCCGGCCAAATTTCCTCGATAGATTCATATGTATCTCCCTCATCTTCAATAGATTGTAAATTTTCAACAACTTCTAAAGGTGCTCCAGTTCTAATAGAATAATCAATTAATTCATCTTTAGTTGCTGGCCAAGGAGCATCACTCAAATATGATGCTAATTCTAAAGTCCAATACATAATTCTAACTTTTAAATTTTTTGCAAATATAATTTAATTAATTACATATGCAAATGAATTTAATAAACTGCTTAAATTTTCTTTCTTCCTTTCCATTTTATTTCAATGACATCAAGTTTTTTTGATAAAAATCTAGATAAGATGAAAAAATAATCTGATAAACGATTTAGATAAATAATTAATTTAAGATCTATTTCTTCATCTTTTGATAACTCAACACAAATTCTTTCAGTTCTCCTTGTAATAGTTCTACAAATTTGACAATACGAAACAATTACATTACCTCCTGGTATTAAAAAGTTTTTTAATCTGGGTAACTCTTTTTCCATTTCATCAATCAATTTTTCAATATCAGTTATATCACTTTCTTCAATACTATCCAGTTGTTTATTATTAATGTCAGAGGCTAAAATTGAACCTAAAACAAATAAGTTATTCTGAATAAGTAATAGATCTTTAGATATTAACTCATCATTAATTGAATCTTTTAACAATCCAATAAAAGAGTTTAGTTCATCTACTGTACCATAAGCCTTAATTCTTGAATTTGACTTTGAAACTCTCTTTCCACTGAACAAAGAAGTCTCACCAGAATCTCCTGTTTTTGTATAAATTTTCATAATTTAACTTTTAATATTTTTTTATTTTTCAAATCAGATATTATTTTTCCATCTTTTAATTTCAAAATCCTATGTGAATGATTTGCAACATCTTCTTCATGAGTAACTAAAATGATAGTATTACCCATTTTATGAATTGAATCAAAAAGTTTTAAAATTTCAATAGATGTAATAGAATCTAAATTACCTGTTGGTTCATCCGCTAAAATTATTGAAGGATTATTGACTAGGGCTCTAGCTATAGCAACTCTCTGTCTTTGACCACCTGACAATTGATTAGGTTTATGAGAAATTCTATCAGATAAGCCAACTTTAAATAATGCTTCTGAAGCTTTCAACATTCTTTCCTTAAAACTAAATCCAGCGTAAATTAGAGGTAATGCAACATTTTCAATAGAATTCAATCTTGGAAGTAAATTAAAAGTTTGAAAAATAAAGCCAATTTTATTATTTCTAATCTCAGCAAGACTATTATCAGGTAATTTACTTACATCAATACCATTTAAAAAATAAGACCCACAGGTAGGACTGTCCAAACAACCCAGAATATTCATCAAAGTTGATTTACCACTACCTGAGGCACCCATTAAAGATAAATATTCATTTTTATAGACCTTCAAGCTAACATCATTCAAAGCATTAATGGTTTCTGATCCAACCTTAAATGTTTTTTTTAATTTATTTATTTCAATAATTTCATTCATATAACTTCTATCTGTAACGAAAATAAAATTTGTTTCTTGAAGCATTAATATTTACAAGAATCGCAAAGTCATAAAGATCAATCAAAATTTTAAACTTTTGTAAATAACTAATATTATTCCAAATGTATTTACTTTTTTTATCTTTGTGAGGTTTGTAAATTATTACAAATTTATAATTAATTATTGTTTTTATATCAATATTTACTATGTCAAAAAAAAATGCTAATTCTGGAAGTGTATTTTTTTTAATTTTAATGTTATTTTTCTCTAAAACTTCTAACTGTGAATCGGAAAATAAATCTATATTTTTAATAGATATATTACCTTTATAAACAGCTGATCCAACAGCTAATAAATAAAAAAAATCATTACAATCAACATAAACTGATTTCACTTTGAAATAATTTACACATTTGAAAAGAAAGGTTATTTTCCTATGATTTTTTCTAGTAAAAAGTTCTTTATTTTTTTTTTTAAAATTTTCCAACAAGCTAAAATTACCATTAGAATTTACAACAGTATCATGAAAATTATAAACAAATGGAGAATGTATATTTAAAATATTTATTTTGTAGAGAAAACTATAAATGAATATTTTAATCCAGTGAAAAATTAATTTAATTTTAAAAATCATTAAAAATAAGATCTAGAAGTTAGATAATTATCAAAATAATCCTTTATACCTTCTCTTAGCGGGAAAAAATCATACTTATATCCTATAGATCTTAATTTTTTTTGATTTGACTTTGTAAAATATTGATATTTTTCCCTGAATGAAACGGGAATATCTATATAATTAAACTTTGGAATAATTTTACAATTTTCGAAAATAATATTTGCAAGGTAATTAAATGAATAACTCTCTCCAGACCCAACATTATAGATTCCAGAATTTTTTCTATTTAATAAGAAAAAAACTAAAACCTCAATAACATCTTTAACATATATAAAATCTCTTTTTTGTTCACCATCATTACAATTACTTTTATGGGATTTAAATAAATTGACCGATTGATTTGAAGTGATTTGGTCAAATAAATTTAAAACCATCGATCTCATAGGACCTTTATGATACTCATTAGGACCATAAACATTAAAGAATCTTAGACCAGCCCAAAAATATGGTTGTTTTTTTTGAGACAAACACCATAAATCAAATTTTAACTTTGATTGAGCATATAAATTAAGAGGTTTATAATTGTCTATATTTTTATCATAATCATCAAAGTTAAACTCTCCGCTTCCATATACAGAAGCAGAGGAAGCGTATAAAAATGGAATTCCAAATTTAACACAAGTATTCCAAATTTTTACACTATACTGAAAATTCAATTCATTTAAAATTTCAATATTAGTTTCAAGAGTATTTGTTCTAGCTCCAAGATGAAATATAAATTGTATAAATTTCTCATTTTTATTTAACCAATAAAAAAAATCTTTTCTGTTAATTTTTTTTGAAAAAATATTGTTACTATAATTCTTTTCTTTTTTAATATTATCAAAATTATCAACAAGGACGATATCTTTAAAGTTTAAATAATTTAATTTTGATAACAAACATGAGCCAATAAATCCTGAGGATCCAGTAATTACTATCATTTTTATAATTAATATTTAAGTTAACAAATTTATTATTTTAATATATTTATCAAAGACAATTTTTTTTGATTTAAGTTAAATAAATTTTGAATTTAAAATTTGTATTTTTTTCAATTTTATATTTAATGTTTTCCAATGTATCAAATAACAATTAATATTATTAAAATTATAAATTATTTAATTGGATAAATACATACTGCCATATTAATAAATTTGGGATTAAAATAGTTATCTTTACAAAAAAAAAACATATGTTATATCTTACACGAAGAGAAAGATTTTGTGCAGCTCATAGGCTTTATAGAAGCGAATGGGATGATAAAAAGAATTATGAAGAATTTGGACCTTGTTCAAACAAAAATTGGCATGGCCATAATTTTATACTATATGTGACCATAAAAGGTAAAATTAACCCCTCAACTGGTTTTGTTGTTAACCTCAAAAAACTTAGTCCAATTATCAAAAGAAAAGTTGTAGACAAAATTGATCATAAAAATTTAAATTTAGAAGTTGACTTTATGAAAGATAAAATACCTTCTACTGAAGTTCTAGCTGTAGAAATTTGGAATCAATTATTTGATGAGGTGTTAAATATTGGAGCTAAACTTCATTGTATTAAAATTATCGAAACTGAAAATAATTTTGTAGAATATTACGGTAATGAAAATGAATAAGGATAAATTTCAAATAAAAAATAATATTATTGAACAACTATCTTCAAATTATAAGGAGATAATTGAACTAACTGGAGAAGATTCCTCAAGAGAAGGTCTAATCAAGACTCCACTTAGAGCATCAAAGGCAATTCAATTTTTAACAAATGGATACAATTTAAATCCATCAGAAATTTTAAAATCTGCTATTTTTAATGAAAAATATAATGAAATGGTCTTAGTCAAAGATATTGAAATATATTCTCTATGTGAGCACCATCTTCTTCCTTTTTTTGGTAAATGTCATGTTGCTTATATCCCAAATGGAAAAGTAGTTGGTCTGAGTAAAATTCCAAGGTTAATTGATGCTTTTGCAAGAAGGTTTCAAGTTCAAGAAAGATTAACTACTCAAATAAGAGATTGTATCGATTTCACTTTGAAACCCCAGGGAGTTGCAGTTTGCATCGACGCAAAACATCTTTGTATGCAAATGAGAGGTGTAGAAAAACAAAATTCCAGTACAACTACCTCTGCTTTCTCCGGATGTTTCATTGATAACGATAAATCAAGAAATGAATTTTTAAACCTAATTAAATAATTTAATCTATATGAAAGCATTTATTTTTCCTGGACAAGGATCCCAGTTTCCAGGAATGGGTAAAGAATTAAATAATTTTAGTGAAGGTAAGAAAATGTTTAATCTCGCTAATGAAATTTTAAATTTCTCCATATCAAAGACAATGTTTGAGGGGAGTGAATCTGAACTTAAACAAACCAAAATTACTCAACCTTCAATTTTTTTACATTCAGTAATTTTAGCTAGATTACTTGATACAAAATTCAATCCTGATTTTGTTGCAGGTCACTCTCTTGGTGAAATTTCTGCTATTACTGCCTCGGGAGGGATTTCTTTTGAAGATGGTTTAAGACTGGTTTACAAAAGAGCCATTGCCATGCAAAAGGCTTGTGAAAATAATAAATCTACTATGTCAGCTGTATTGGGGTTAAATGAGAAAATTGTAGAAGAAACCTGTAGAAATATTAAAGATATTGTCGTACCTGCAAATTATAATTGCCCTGGACAAATAGTAATATCAGGATCAACTAATGGAATAAAGTTAGCAACAAATCAATTGTTAAAAAAAGGAGCAAGAAAAGTAATTGAACTTCAAGTTAGTGGAGCTTTCCATTCACCACTAATGGAAGAAGCAAAAAATGAGCTAATTAATCAAATAGAAAAAACAAAATTCTCAAAACCAATATGCCCAGTATATCAAAATTTTAATGCAAAATCGACCTCTGATCCTCATTTAATTAAAAAAAATTTAATTAATCAATTAACTAAACCTGTCTTATGGCATCAAATAATTCTAAATTTGATTGAGCAAAAAGTTAGTGAATTTATAGAAGTAGGACCTGGAAGAACCTTACAAGGATTAATTAAGAAAATTAATAGAGAGATCACAACAAAATCTGCGGAAATTTAGTCATAAAAGTTCCAAATTACACTCAACCTTAAATTAGGTCTTATCATTGGATAATTTGATAAAATAAATTGATTACCTAGTAAATGATAAGTAATGTTTTCATAAATCAGATACATTTTTAATGTCTTAACTTTTATATTTAAATAAATATCTGTACGAAGTGAACTTGCCGTATTTATATTTTGATTAAAATAAAATTCACCAATTATTGGACTATATTCAAAACCATTGAATTCTCCTCTAAAAATTGTATTAATTCCGATTTGTGACTCAGTATTTTTATTAAATATTAAACCATGCCAATAGATATTACTGTTAAACATTAAATTTGGATAGCTTAGAAATTTTCTGTTGGAATACTGATAAATGATTTTATTTAAAAAATGAAAATTATTTTTTTTTAAACTTATCTCAAGAGTATTTTGAAATACATTTATTTTATTTTTAAATAAATTTGGAACTGCATTAGAATCTAAAAAAACAAAATTACTTAATTTGTAAAAATTAGATTTAAAATTTAAATTTTTTGTTTTTAAACCAAATTTTAAAAATTTATTTATTAATAATCTATCAAAAATATCAAAATTTGAACTGTATAGATTGAAATTTAGATTTGGTAATAATTTACTAATTCCAATATTTAAATAACTCTTAAATGAAAAAAAATTAAAATTTTGAAAAAAATTAGTTTGGTATTGATAATCGTAATTGAATAATCTACTCAAACTAAAATCAAACTCGTTATTAAATCTTGACGAAATATATTGAAATTTTGTAACTAAGTTATTAATTCTGTCTTCATTAAATTGAAAAAGTTGATGGGACATAGATATTTTAATTTTATTTTTTTTATTTATTTTAATAAAATCTAATCTATGAGTAAAATTTTTATTCAATATGACAGCATTATTAATTGAGTCTAATCTAATTGGGTAAAAAAGAGTATCTTCTTCAAGATTATTTAACATAATAGAATCATTAGTTAGACTTATTTCATAATCTATAAATTTACTTTTAGACAATTTAAATTTATTATTTATTTGAACTTTATTTTTTTTTTGATTAAACGTTATATAATTATATTTTGTTGGAAATAATTCCCAGTTTTCACTTGAACTAGACAAGAAGTTCTGGGAATTACTGAGTCCACCATTTAAATTTGAATTTAAATTAGAAGATTGAATCTTAATCTCAATCGAATAGGGAAAATTAGGATGAAATAAATTGAAATTTAATCCAAAATTTCTATTTCTATTTAAATTATTTAATAAATATCCAAAAGAAACTAATCTATCATAATCAAATGATAATGAGCCATATTTGTGTCTCTTTACATGAATGATTTTTAATCTTTGTCCCTCATTATATGCTTGTGAATATGATATTTTACTAAATGGGAAATTTAAATAATAGTTATTATGTTCATAGTAATTTAAGCTATTAATTCTAAAAATACTATTCAAATATATCTGAGAATCTGGTTTAAATAAGAAGTTAAATTTTGGGGAACCAAAATTATTTATAAAAGAAGACTCAAAATTATTATAACCTAACAAATATGACTCATCAATTCTATTAAATTCATTTTGTAAAGCTTGAAATCTAGTGGAGTCATTAATTAAATTTGGAAAATCATTAAATTGATTCTGGCATCTAATTTGATCATTTAATACAATATTTGAGAAAATCAAAAATGTAAAAAAAATTAAAGAATTTTTCATTTACAAAATCTCAAAATTGAATTATTTATTTTTAATTAAATCTGTATAATATTTGAAAAACCAAGGTATAGTCTCTAAACCCTTAAAAAAATTAAAAAGTCCAAAATGTTCATTTGGAGAATGAATAGCATCAGAATCTAGTCCAAAACCTAATAATATAGATTTTATATTTAATTGTTTTTCAAATAAGGCAACAATTGGAATACTTCCCCCAGTTCTGAGAGGAATAGGATCAATTCCAAAAGTCTTTTTAATAGCTAAACTTGCAGCAATATATCCTTTGTCATCTGTTGGCGATATATAAGGCATACCACCGTGGTGTTCTTTTACATTTACTTTAACTGATTTTGGGGCTATTGATTTGAAGTAATTTGAAAATATTTGAGTAATTTTTTTATGATCTTGGTTGGGAACTAATCTCATTGAAATTTTAGCATAAGCTTTGGAAGGAATAACAGTCTTCGCTCCCTCTCCAGTATAGCCTCCCCAAATTCCGTTAACATCTAAAGTTGGTCTTACAGAGTTTCTTTCGAGCGTTGTAAATCCATTCTCACCTTCAAGTTCCTCAATATCTAAATGAGATTTATACTCCTTAATATCAAATGGAATTTTTATAATTTCTTTTCTTTCAGTATCTGTAAGTTCAATTACATCGTCATAAAATCCAGGAATTGTAATTTTTTTATTTTCATCATGTAAAGAAGATATCATATTTGATAAAATATTTATTGGATTAGCTACTGCTCCTCCATATATACCTGAATGTAAATCTCTATTGGGACCAGTTACTTCAACTTCAACATAGCTTAACCCCCTTAAACCAATTGTTATAGTAGGTATTTCATTCGATAAAATTCCTGTATCTGATATTAAAATTTTATCAGCTTTAAGTTTTGACTTATTATTAAAGACAAATTCCTCTAAAGAATTTGAACCAACTTCTTCCTCTCCTTCAATCATGAATTTAACATTGCATGGAAGATTATTTGTTTTTAACATATACTCAAATGCTTTTAACTGCATAAATAATTGGCCTTTATCATCACAAGCACCCCTGGCAAAAATAGCACCATTGGGATGAAGTTTTGTTTTTTTTATTACAGGATCAAATGGATCAGAATCCCATAAATTAAGTGGATCTGGTGGTTGAACATCATAATGACCATAAACTAATACAGTTGGTAGCTTTTTATCAATAATTTTATCCGCATAAATAATTGGATACCCAGGAGTTGGACAAATTTCAATATTTTCGGCACCAGCTTGAGATAAAATTTTTGATATTAATTCAGCTGTCTTTAATACTTGATTTTTATATTTTGGATCAGCCGAAATTGATTTTAATTTTAATAGATCAAATAATTCATTAATTATAATTTTATTATTTTTTTCAATGTAATCTTTTAAATCTTTCATATTATTTAATTTTTATTAAAAAATGATTTTATTTTATCGGAAATATAGTTTACAGTTTTTAAGTCCATTTCTGAATGAATAGGAAGGGACAAAACTTTTTGACAAATATCAATTGTATTTTCCATAAATTTAAGTGATTTAATCCTATATGGAAAATAACTATGAATTGGTTTTGGATAATAAATTTTGGTGCTTATACCCTTAGATTTGAGAAAATTAATTAAGCTATCTCTGTGTAATTTATTTTTTACTTTTATAGTATATTGATTAAATATATGAGTAGATTGCTTAAATCTTACTGGGATGGAGATTTCATCGCAAGATACTAGAAGCTTATCATAACAATTAGCAATATTTAATCTATGTAAATTATAATTATCAAGATATTTTAATTTTACATTGAGAATTGCTGCTTGAAGTGCATCTAATCTCGAATTTACTCCCAGATATTCATAGTTATAAGAAGATATTGAACCGTGATTTGATATACATTTTATTTTTCTTGCTAAATCACTATTATTAGTCATTATTGCGCCTCCATCACCATAGGCTCCTAGATTCTTGGATGGATAGAAAGAGGTAGTACCTATATCTCCTATTGTACCAGAAAATAATGTTTTTCCGTTTTTTAAAGTATATGATGCACCTAAAGATTGAGCTGAGTCTTCAATTACATATAAATTATTATCTTTTGCAAAAGATAACACATCATCCATATTTGCACATTGACCAAATAAATGAACTGGAATAATTGCTCTAGTTTTCTCTGATATTAATTTTCTAGCACAATTAATATCTAGGTTAAATGTATCTTTATCAATGTCAACTAAAACAATTTTCAAATTCAATAATTTAATTACTTCAGCAGTAGATATAAAAGTAAAATTTGGACACATAACCTCATCGCCTTTTTTTAAATCTAATGCCATCAAGGAAATTTGTAAAGCATCAGTCCCATTTGCACATGGAATTACAAAATCAACTTTTAAATAATCAGTTAAACTTTTCGAAAATTCTTCTACGTAAGGACCATTAATAAAATTTGTAGATTTAACAACTTTACTAATTGCTTCATCAATTTCATTATTAATTTTTTTATATTGACCCTTAAGGTCAACCATTTGTATATTTTTCATATGTAATACAAAATTAACATTTGAAATTTAAAAATTCTAATTATAGTTTATCCTTTATACTTCAAATAATTTATATATTGTAAAAATATAATTAAAATGAATAAAAAGTTTTTAATTTTTTTATTACTATCCATACCAAAACTTTTAATTTCCCAAAATGATGAGAAGTTAAAAATTTCTATGTTGAATTTTAATTTCAGTTATCATATACCTGGAGGAGATTTATCAAAAAGATTTGGACCAAGTTCCATGATAGGTTTTGGATTTCAAAAAAAAAATAAAAATAACTTACTATATGGATTAAATATTGAAGCAATTGCAGGATCTAATGTAAAAGAAAATGATATTTTAAATATTATAACTGCTGATTCTTTAGATATTATTGATATAAATGGAAATACTGCTACTATAAGATTTTGGCAAAGAGGATTAAATTCATCTTTATTTATTGGCAAAGTTTTAGCTCTATCAGATAAAAATATCAATTCTGGGATTTTTATTAAAACAAGTTTTGGTTTTATGTATCATAAAATAAGAATAGAAGATATTGGAAATTTAGCCCCACAATTAAATTCTGAATTAATGAAAGGTTATGACAAACTTTGTATGGGATTGAGTATTGGTGAGATGATAGGTTATATTTATTTTTCAAAAGACAAACGGAAAAATTTCTTTATAGGATTAGAATCAATTCAAGGATTTACAAATGACGTTAGAAGATATGATTACAATAAAAAAAAGTCCTATTTAGACAATAGAATAGATATTTTAACCGGAATTAAATTTGGATGGATTTTTTTAATTGATAGAAAAAATAATAACGATAAATACTACTATTACTGATGATATTTGCATACAATTTATTAATAATTTTTTATGGTTACATACTAAATATTATTTCATTTAAAAATAAAAAAGTAAAATTAATGATTGATGGTAGAAAAAATTCTTTTAAATATTTAATTGAAAATATTAGCTCCACAGAAAAAATTATATGGATTCATTGTTCTTCAATGGGAGAATTCGAACAAGCAAGACCCCTAATTAGTAAACTAAAATCAAAATTAACATCACATAAAGTTTTAGTAACATTTTACTCATCCTCTGGTTATGAAGCTTATAAAAATTATGAGCTTATGGATTTTACATGTTATCTTCCTCTTGATACAAAAAATAATGCGAAACAATTTATTAAAATAGTTAAACCAGAATTAACTTTTTTTATAAAATATGATTTCTGGCCCAATTATTTATTAGAATTACAAAATCATAATTTAAATCATTACATAATTTCTGCAATTTTCAGAAACAATCAGTTCTTTATGAAAAAAAGCGGAAGATGGATGTTACAAATACTTAAAAAAGTTAGTCATTTTTTTGTTCAAAATGAAGATTCAAAATATTTACTATTGACAAAAAATATAAATAAAGTGACTAATGTGGGAGATACAAGATTTGATAGAGTCTTAGATATTATAAAAAAATCTGAGTCAAATCCTATTATTAAAGAATTTAAAGATGATAAACCTTTATTCATTGGAGGCAGCACATGGAATAAAGGTGAAGAGATGATTTTTGAATTTATTAATCATTATAAAAATAAATTCAAATACATAATTGCTCCACATGAAATAAATTATAAAAGACTTAGTGAAATTGAAGCAAAATTAAATGTAAAATCAATTCGTTATTCACATATTAAAAACCAAAAATTAAAAAATTTTGATATTATTCTAATTGATAAAATTGGTCTTTTAAGCTCAATCTACAAATATGGAGATATTTCTTACATAGGTGGAGGTTTCGGAAAAGGCATTCACAATACTTTAGAAGCTGCTTGTTTTGGAATGCCGATATTTATTGGTCCAAATAACTCAAGATTTCAAGAAGCTAAAGATTTAAAGAAAATTGGAGTAGCAATAGAAATTAAATCATGTCAAAAAATGATTGCATTTTGCGATTATTTACTAACAAAGTCTGGTGAATGGGAAAAAATTAAAAATAAAAGTTCAAATTATGTTAAAGATAAAACTGGAGCAACTGAAAAAATTATTTCTAAATTATTTGGAAATACTTATCTAAGCAGTAAAATATGATCTTCCTTATTGATTATGAAATTATTAAATCCAATAATTTTATATCTTATTACATATAAACCCTGAATACATTTTTTACCTGTATTTATATCATTACCGTCCCATTCAAAATTTAAATCTTCACTAAAGTATACCTCGTTGCCCCACCTATCATAAACAGATATTTTTAATTCTTTGGCAAAATTACCATTGAAGCTGAAATTATCATTTAATCCATCTGAGTTAGGAGAAAAAGCTGTAGGAAAATATTCTTTAACTTCAGGTGTAAAACAAAGTGTATTAGAATAACTCGTATTATTTTCATCAAAAAAACTTATTGCTTTAATCCTATAGCAATAGCTAGAATCGACATTCTTATTCAAATCAGAGTCTATATATCTCATTTCAATATTATTATTAGGAGCATTAATTTCAATAATATTTTCAAATATATTTGATTGTTGATTTAAAACCTCAACTATATATTTTAAAACACCTCCATTCCATTGCTCGTACTGATTCCATCTTAAATCGTAATTACTCAGAGTTTGAATACCTTTTAAAACAATATTTTGACCATAAAAGCTATCGGGGCCAATATTACCACAATTATCTGAATAATTAACTCTGTACTTATAGATTCTGTTTGATATGCCAACATCATAATCATCAAAATTATATCCATAAACAATTGAATAATCTTCAATCCAACCAAAATAATCATCCCATCTGTCAATATTATATTGAAATCCGGATCCAATAAATGTAACTGGCCAAGAAGTTCTTATATATTTGTTTTCAAGGACAGTAGTTGTTAAATATATTGGATTACTGAAATTAATATATTGAGGTATAGTAGTTGATTTATTTGATCTAGATTTAAATACCCCATTAGGATGTTTAGCTTCAACATAGTAGGTGTAAGGAATATTACATAAAAAGCTATCTTTAAAAACATTGGAATTATTAAATTGTGAAGCGTAATATTCATAATTCCCTCCATCAATAGATCTGTAAATATCGTATGAGGTAATAGAATCCCATCCTATGTAAGGAGACCATTCTAATAAAATTGTATTATAGTTTGGTGTACTAGTTTCTAATAGAATTGTTGAATGAAAGTTCGAGGAATCAGATAAATTTCCACAACTATCTTCCTGTGTTAGAAAGTAACTATTAACTTTACTTGAAGTGAAGATATAACTGTGAATATAATTATTTGAAGTAGAGTCTAATTTAGATTCTAAATTCCAAAAATTGGTATCAAAAGTATGATAAAGATATAAAGAATCAAAGTAATTATCATAAATTAATTCATTCCAAAATATATTTACTGATGAATCAGAAACTGTTACATAATCTATTTCAGGAGTTAAAATAACAGTATCAAGATACATGAGAAAAGAATCAGTATATGTAGAATAACATATAGTATTTGCGTTTAACAAAAGCTGTCCTGTGAGAGACAAATCTATGTAAATAGAATCTTGATTACCTAAAACTGAGTTTGGATAAAAAATTTCATTTGATGATTGAATATTATATAATTCAGAATCAGTTAAACCATTTCCATAACTGATTAAAAAATTATCAATGAAAAGTGAAGAATCTTGTATATTAAGATTTACTCCAGCACAATTATAATTAGGATTTAAAGAAAATTTTGGTAAAGGAGAAACTACTTGAATAGTGTCGTTACTGGTATATGAGTCTGAGCATCCATGTTGAGATGTAATATTTAAATTCAACTGACTATTAGAGTAATTAGAAATAAAAAATTCAAAACTATTTTCAGAATATACTGTAGAACTAAAATTTGTCTGACTACCATCATAGTTTTCAGTTATAACACTCCAATCATATGAAACAATGTAATCATTATTTGTACTGTATGCAGAAAAAACAGCTGGAGCACACTTAACATAGTTTTCATCAAATACATATTCAGCTTTTACTTCATATACATTGACTATTAATTCATCAGATTCAGAACAGCCATTATCATTATTTACAGTTAAATTAACAGGAAAAATACCTGAATTTTGGGCACTAAATAAAGTATTACTACTTGTAGGATTTTCAATATCAAAGAATTCTGATTCCCAATAATAGCTGGTATTACTTCCTATTCCAATTAGAGAGTTCTCAGATAAGGAAAAAGTTTGACCTACACATATAACTGAATCAGACAGAATTTGAGGTAAAACTCCAACCTCTACTGAAATTTCTTCTTCTAATTGACATGTATGATCAAAAAAATCAATATTTACTGTTATTTTAACATTGAAAATATCAGGATTAATCGTAGAAAAAATTAATTCATTAATATTACTTGAAACTTCACTAAAATTAGATCCAAACTGTGGAATTATTTCCCAGTCAAATGAGGAAACATTGTAATTTACATCAAATTCTGATTGAAGTGAATCTAATAATACTTTAATAGTAATTGCAGTATCTCCTTCATTGAAACAATAATTTTGGTTAGATGTACTTAAACTAATATCTAATTGATCTAATATAATAAAACTATCAATTTCTAAATTATTTGAACAACCTGATTGGTTGGATAAATCAAACTCTAAATTGTATATTCCAACATCAGTTAAATAAAAACTTCCATATGGAGATATATTATTTTGATAAAGCTCACCATTATTATATATATTCCAACTATATATGTAATCAGAATTTAGTTCTTGAATATCAAAAATAGAACTATAATTAACTACATATGGATTGCAATTACTTATGAAAAAATCTGATGAATCAATATTTATAACTAAAGAATCTAAAACTAAAATATCTGATTCATATTCAGTATTAAAACATCCAAAAATAGAGTCTGTAACCAGCAGATTTGCAGAGTAATATCCTTGTTGATTAAATGTTAGATTAGGTTGTAAATCATTTGTGGAATAAAATAGTATATCATCATTATCATAAAATGACCAAAAAACATCATAACCACTAGAACCTGTAATTACACTGCTTTCAGAAAAATTTTGAGAAAATGGTAGCTCAAAATCACAAATATTTGTAATTTGATCAATATTTACATCTATTTTTATAACATTTATAAAATCAAATATAGTATCACTATCTTGACACCCAAATTCATTTGTTAAGTTTAAAATTAAATCATATTCACCTCCCTCCTCAATTAAAAAATTTGAAAAGTTATCGTCAGAAAAGTAAATCATTTCGTTGCCAATAATTTTCCATTCATATTGATAATTTCCAATAGTTTGTGTCTGATCGAAATCTTGAGGGTTGAATAAATATGGACTACAAACATTAATTGTTGAATCTTGGCTAATTAAAATAGCTTCTATACTATCAATAATTATTGCATTAGATGAATATGAAGATTGTTGACAATTCAGTACTGTATCAGTAATTATTAGTTCAATATCAAAAATACCCTCTTGATTAATTTCAATTGAAGGAGAATTTCCAATTGTAGTAAATAATAATTCATTTTGATTATATATGTTCCAATCAAAGCTAATATTGTTGGTACCATTTATTATTGAATTTTGATTTAAGTTGATATTAACAGGTAAATTTAAGTTACAGCTACTGAAATCAACTTGTTCAATGATAGGTGAAATCTCAATAATGGTAATGAACTTTTCAATTAAAATTGAGGTATCACAATCTGAAATATTAGAATATATATCAATTTGGAGGTCAAGATCTCCAGAAATATTTGTAAAATTAAAAAACTCATTTAAATCAAAAACATATTCAGAATTTTCACCTATAAATTTAGAATTTAGGATCCAAGTATCTTCAATTCCAGATAAATAATCCCCCAATTTTATTTGGTAATTTTGACATTTTTCACCAATTGAATCTATTAAAATTTGAAAGTCTGAAAAATCATCAATATCTATATTTATTTGAGAAGAATTCGAGCATAAATTTGAATTATCAGTCAATTCTAATTGTAAATTATAATTACCAGATTGATTAATTTGATAACTAAAAATTTGATCATTTGATGTAATATCCAGTTGATCTGAAATTAATTCCCAATTAAATGATAACGAATCATAAGAATCGTAATTGACTATTGAAGATACAGACAAAGAGAATGGTAAGCTACAGTGAGAAAAGGAAATCGTGTCAAAAAATATTTCTGGAGTTGGATTTTGACTTATTTCTATCTGGTTAAATTGAGTTAAGGTATCACTACATTCACCTTCGTTTATTAAACTCCACTGATAATTTCCAGAATTATTGTAAAATATACTCACCTCTGAAGAAGATTCATTTATAATTTCTGCTCCAGGTAAATACCAAGAATACTGATTGTTATTTTCTGAATTAAAAGTTTGATTATTAATGTGTATTATTTGGTTTTGGCATAAAATTTGAGATTCTTGAAAATTTGAGGAGAAGTTTAATTGTTGAGAAACAGAATAACTAAATTCATTTGTAAATTCCAACGAACAATTATCTATATAAACTATGATATTAATTGTTTCAAAACCGAATTCATTAGCAGAAAAAGGAGAAATAACAATATTTTGACTTACTTGATCAGTTGGTAATATTATATTCGTATTTATTGCAATTGAATCAAATTCAAATGGTGAGTTAAATTCAAAAAATACAGGAAAAACTTCATTTAATTCAAGGCATGAACGGTTCGTATAAACATTCAAAAAAGAATTTTCATAATTTGGACCATCGATTAATTGAAATGACGATGAAATTGCATTAGTAACACAATTATCACCATATTCAGCAATTGCATATACATCATAAAATCCAGGAACACTACTTGAAAAAAGAGAATTTTCAATTATTTGATTTTGAATATAAATATTAATGTCATTAAATTCATTTTGATTTAAAACCTCAACATCTAAAGAAAAATTATTGTCACAAATTTCATAAGTATCAGATAAATTCAATTGAATTTCTGGGATTTCAAGAATTTCATGAGAAAAAGTTGCCTGACAACTATTTCCATTTGGATCACTAACTAGTAACAATAATTCATAAAATCCAGACTGAACATTCACTCCAGAAAAAGAAATATCTGACTTATTTATGTTATTATACTGAATAGGTAGAGACAAATCAGAAATCCATGTCCATTCTAATTCAGAATCTTCTGGAAAATCAAATGCATGCAATTGAAAGTTAACAACTGGCAAACAAGTATTTGAACTCTCATCTAATTCAATGTAGCATTGGGAATAAGTTCTGAAAATTGAACTTAATAAAAATAACAATATGAAAAATATATTTTTCATTATTAATAATTAAATTTGGGTCCGAAAAATAGTGAATTCCAATTTACTAAACAAAATTACTAAAACTTATAAACAATTTAAATATAAATTCTTTATCATGTCTATAAAATTAGTATTTTAATGAATGAATATATTAAATATGTAGTGAATTGAACGAATATTTAAATAATCTAAACAAGTCACAACTTAAATCTGTTGTAGATTCAAATGGACCTAGTATTGTAATTGCTGGTGCAGGTGCCGGAAAAACAAGAGTTTTAACATATAAAATTGTCCATTTAATTTCAAAAGGTGTCAACCCATTTAATATCCTTGGTTTGACTTTTACCAACAAGGCAGCAAGAGAAATGAAGAATAGAATCGAAAAAATAGTTGGACCGAATGCAAAAAATATTTGGATGGGAACTTTTCATTCAATTTTCGCTAAAATTCTGCGGTATGAATCAGAATTGATGGGATATTCCTCAAATTTTTCAATTTACGACACCGATGATTCAAAATCTCTTTTAAGAAGAATAATTAAGAATTTAAATCTTGATATAGATCTTTACAAAGTTAATCAGGTTCAATCACGGATCTCCTCATTAAAAAATAATTTGATAACAGTAAATGCTTACAACAATAATTTTGATCTTAAAAAACAAGATTTAATTTCAAAACGAGAAAAAATTGGGTTGATTTATGAAACTTACAATAAAGAGTGTTTTAAGGCTGATGCAATGGATTTTGATGATCTTTTACTCAAAACTAACGAACTACTTCATAATTACCCTAAGATCCTCCATAAATATCAAATGAAATTTCAACATATTCTGGTTGATGAATATCAAGACACTAACCATGCTCAATATCTTATCATCAAATCGTTAGCTTCGTTAAATGAAAATTTATTTGTTGTTGGAGACGATGCCCAGAGTATTTACTCCTTTAGAGGAGCTAACATTGATAATATCTTAAATTTTCAAAAAGATTACCCGGATGCTTCCATATTCAAATTGGAACAAAATTACAGATCTACAAAAAATATTGTAAATGCAGCAAATAGTATTATTAAAAATAATAAAAATCAATATTTTAAAAATGTTTGGACAGACAACGAATCTGGAGAAAAAATATTTGTAAAAGAAAATTTTAATGATAATGAAGAAGCTTTCAATGTTGCCAACTCAATAAATTCTATTAAGGTTCAAGAATTTTCACCTAATTTAGATTTTGCAATCCTCTACAGAACTAATGCTCAATCAAGAAGTATTGAAGAAGCTCTAAATAAACTTAATTTAAAATATAAAATATTTGGTGGATTGTCGTTCTATAGTAGAAAAGAAATCAAAGATTTAATGGCTTATTTTAAAATTGTTGTTAATCAAAATGATGAGGAAGCATTGAGAAGAATCATAAATTACCCTAAAAGAGGAATAGGTCTTACTACTTTAAATAAGCTTTCAATTCAAGCAAACAAAAGTCAAAAAACTATTTGGAATATTATTGAAAATATTGAACATGAAAAAATTAATTTAAATTCTAGTACTTTAAATAAACTCATAAATTTCTCTGATCAAATTAAAAGTTTTAAATTAATAAGTCAAACAAAAGATGCATTAGAAACAGCAATAATTATTTCTAAAGAATCAGGAGTTTTAAATGAATTAAAAAAAGATATGACACCTGAGGGTATAAATAGATATGAAAATATTCAAGAACTTATTAATGGTATTAGAAACTTTGTTATTGAAAATAAGGAAGATTTAAATGATAATTCTAAAGTTGATATTAATTCCTACATTGAAGAAATTGCACTGATAACTGATTTGGATGATTTTGATGATGAAGAAAATGATTTCATATCATTAATGACAATTCATCAATCAAAAGGATTAGAATTTGAAAATATTTTCATTGTTGGTCTTGAGGAAAATCTTTTTCCATCACAAATGTCTATGGCATCAACTTTAGATTTAGAAGAGGAGAGAAGATTATTTTATGTGGCACTCACAAGAGCAAAAAAAAGAATATCAATAAGCTACGCACTCAATAGATTTCGTTTTGGTAATATGATACATAGTGAACCAAGTAGATTTTTAAAAGAATTAGACGAACAATTTATTGAATATAACAGCAGATCAGTATCAAATAATAATTTCAATTCAGTTATCAAATTGAAAAAAAAATTTGAAAAAAATAAATTAAAAAAAATAGTTTTAGAAAAAATAAATTATAACTTTCAAGGCCAACAATTTGAAATCGGAATGAAAGTAAAACATCCAAAATTTGGAATTGGAGTGATATTTAATTTGGATGGACAAGGAATTAATAAAAAAATAAGTGTTAAATTTAAAGAATTTGGAGAAAAAACTCTTTTAGAACAATATTCTAAACTTGAAATTATAAATTAACTATGAAATACAATACTTCTCAACCAAAACTGATTATTCCTGAATACGGAAGAAACATTCAAAAAATGGTAAAATTAATTACTGAAATTAAAGATAGAACAAAGAGAAATCAGCAAGCTAAATGTATAATAGAAGTTATGGGTAACTTAAACCCTCAACTAAGAGATATAAGTGATTTCCATCATAAACTTTGGGATCAACTTTTTATAATGTCAGATTTCAAATTAGATGTCGATTCGCCATTTGATATTCCATCAAAAGAAAATTATATGGAGAAGCCAGAGAAAATTAAATATTCTGATAATTATATTAAGTTTAAACACTATGGAAAAATAGTACCAAAACTGATTGAAAGGGCCATTAAAACAAGTGATAAGAAACAAAAAGATGAACTTATATTTTACATTGCAAACCATATGAAAAAATGTTACTTAACTTGGAATAAATCAAGTGTTGACGACGAAGTAATATTTAAACATCTTAAAATTCTTTCAAATAATGAGTTAAAACTGAAAGAGGATACAAAATTATCTAGTTTTAATGACCTTAAAATTCAAAAAAATCATAAGAAAAATAATAGACTAAGAAATCATCATTCGAAAAGAAAATAACTATGGCTTCTTTTAAAATTATAGGCGGTAAAAAACTTAAAGGTGATATTTCTCCTCAAGGAGCCAAAAATGAAGCTTTACAAGTTTTATGTGCAACATTATTAACTAAAGAAGAAGTTAAAATTAGTAATTTACCTGATATAATCGATATTAATAAACTAATTGAGATTCTTATAAAATTAGGAGTAAAAGTAAAAAAATTAAAAAAAAATTCATTTTCATTTACCGCAGACGATTTAGATCTTAGTTATTTAAATACCATAGATTTTATCAAAAAATGTAAAGAGTTAAGAGGTTCGGTAATGATAATTGGCCCTCTAATATCGAGATTTGGATCTGCCTTAATGCCTAGACCAGGAGGAGATAAAATTGGAAGAAGAAGACTAGATATTCACTTTAAAGGTATTGAACAACTTGGAGCAAATTTTAAATATAATGATAATAAAAAAATTTATTATGTACATGCAAAAAAATTAATTGGAAAAGATATTTTACTTGATGAAGCTTCGGTAACAGGGACAGCAAACTTAATCATGAGTGCTTGTTTGGCAAATGGAATTACACAAATATATAATGCTGCTTGTGAACCTTACATTCAACAACTATGTAAAATGATTAATGTAATGGGAGGAAAAATTTCTGGAATTGGATCAAACTTACTTAAAATTGATGGTGTCAAAAAACTTGGGGGATGTTCTCACAGAATACTTCCAGACATGATTGAAATAGGTTCTTGGATTGGACTAGCAGCTATGACAAATTCAGAAATTAAAATCAAAAATGTGTCTATTGAAAATTTAGGATTAATTCCTAGAACTTTTGAAAAAATTGGAATTAAAATAATCTATGAGAATGATGATATTATTATTCCATACCAAAAAAATTATGAAATTGAAAGTTTTATCGATGGTTCAATAATGACAATCTCTGATTCTCCATGGCCTGGATTTACCCCAGATTTGTTAAGTATAATTTTAGTCATTGCAACCCAAGCTAAAGGTTCTGTATTAATTCATCAAAAAATGTTTGAGAGTAGGTTATTTTTTACTGATAAATTAATAGATATGGGAGCTAAAATAATACTTTGTGATCCACATAGAGCCACAGTTATTGGTTTAAATAAACTTAGTAAGCTTAAACCTACAACTATGACATCACCTGATATTAGAGCTGGAATAGCTCTCCTAATTGCCGCCCTTTCAGCTGATGGTGAAAGTGTAATTCATAATATTGAACAAATTGACAGAGGCTATGAAAGAATTGAAGAAAGACTAATTAAAATTGGAGCTAATATTAAAAGAATAAACTAAAATGAAAAAACTATTTATATTTTTATTATCAATTACATTACTTATTACACTGATAAATTTTCAATACATAAGTAAGATTAAAATTGGAGATAAGGCTCCAAACTTTACATTTACTAATTTAAAAGATAAAACATTTCAATTAAATGATTTTAAAGGTAATATAGTTTTATTAGATTTCTGGGCTTCTTGGTGTGGTCCATGTAGAAAAGATAACCCCAATATAGTTGCAGTATACGAAATGTTTAAAAATGCTAAATTTAAAGATGCCTCGTCTTTTGAGGTTATTAGTATTTCTCTGGATGGTCTAGAGGACCGATATGGAAGACCTAAACAGGAAAACCCAAAAGAAGATTGGATCAAAGCAATTAAAAAAGATAATTTGTATTGGGAGTATCATGGTAGTAATCTTAAAGGTTGGAATTCAGAAATTTCAAAAAAGTATGACATTCATTCAATTCCTTCTAATTTTCTTATAAATGAAAACGGTATTGTTATTGGTAAAAATTTAAAAGGACCAGCCTTATATTCATCAATTAAAAAACTTACAGAGGATTAAAAGATTGACAATATGTCATAATTTTATTTTTGGCAACAAATTTGATCAATTAATTTAAAAAAACAATATGGTAAAAAATAAGGAAAATAAAGTATCTAAGAATGCTAAAGAAAACCCAAATAAAAATCAAACCAAACTAAAATCTAAAGTAAATGACTTAGAGCTGGAAATTGAGGAGTTAAAGAATAAACACCTCAGATTATTTGCTGAATTTGAAAATTATAAAAAAAGAACATCAAGAGAAAGAATTGATTTATACAAGAATGCAGGAATTGAATTTTTTGAAAGTATTTTAACTGTATTAGATGATTTTGACAGAGCAATAAAACACGAAAAATCTGAAAAAAATGGTCTTAAATTAATTTACTCTAAAATGAAGAATATTTTTGAACAAAAAGGTTTAAAAGAAATGGAAAGTACAGTAAACAAAGATTTCAATACTGATTTTCATGAAGCAATAACACAAATTAATGCTCCGAGTAAAAAATTAATAGGAAAAATAATTGAAGAAACTGAAAAAGGCTATCTATTAAACGATAAAGTTATTAGATATGCAAAAGTTGTCGTTGGAAAATAAAAACAAATATGTCAAAGAGAGATTATTATGAAATTTTAGGGGTTTCAAAGAATGTAAATGATAAAGAACTAAAAAAAGCTTACAGAAAATTAGCAATTAAATATCATCCTGATAAAAATCCCAATGATAAAAATGCTGAACAAAAATTTAAAGAAGCTGCTGAAGCATACGAAGTATTGAGTAATCCAAAAAAGAGATCAACATATGATCAATTTGGTCATGATGGTTTAAATGGACAAGGGTTTGGAGGTGGATTTGGTGGTATGAATATGGAAGACATATTTAGTCAATTTGGAGATATCTTTGGCTCAGCGTTTGGTGGAAGTTTTGGAAGTTCTAGTTCAAAGGGGAGACGTAAGGGATCTAATTTGAGAGTCAGGGTAAAGCTTTCACTTGAAGAAATTGCAAATGGAGTTAGTAAAAAAATAAAAGTAAGAAGATTAGTAGTTGCCGAAGGAGTTACTTACAAAGATTGTTTAAATTGTAATGGTAGTGGTAAAATTGTTCAGATAATTAACACACCATTGGGAAGAATGCAAACATCTTCAACTTGTCCAGCTTGCGGTGGTCTTGGTAAAATTATTGATAAAAAACCAAGTGGAGCTGATAAAAATGGAATGATTAGTAAAGAAGAAACTGTTGAACTCAAGATACCAGCTGGAGTAGAAGATGGAATGCAATTAGCACTAACAGGGAAGGGAAATTACGCTCCCATGAATGGAATATCTGGAGATTTAATTGTATTAATTGAAGAAGCAGCTCATAAATACTTAAAAAGAGATGGTAATAATTTACATTATGATTTATTCATTAGTATTTCAGATGCGGTACTAGGTTGTAATCCTGAAATTGATACTCTAAATTCTAAAGTAAAAATAAAACTTTCACCAGGAATTCAATCAGGAAAAATATTAAGGTTAAAAGGAAAGGGAATGCCTAGTATAGAACAATATTCCAAAGGTGATCTTTTAATTCACGTAAATGTATGGACTCCTCAAAGTCTAGATAAAGAAGAAATAAAGTTTTTTGAAAATTCTCGAAAAAAAGATAATTTTAAACCTAAACCTGTATCTTCTAATAAGACTTTTTTTGATAAGGTTAAGGAAATGTTCAAATAATTATTAGTCGATTATTATGAATAAAATTGGAATTATTGATTTAGGGACAAATACATTCAATTTAATAGTTGCCAACAAAAGCACAAATAATTTAGATATAATTTTCAAAAAAAAAATTCCTGTAAAACTTGGTGAGGGTGGAATAAATAAAGGTGAAATATCAAAAAAAGCCTATTTAAGAGGGTTAGATGCAATATCTAAATTTAAAAAAGAAATTACAAACTTCAAACTAGATAAAGTTGTTGGAGTTGGTACATCAGCAATCAGATCTGCTGCTAATGGTCAAGAATTTCTAAATGAAATTTTTAAACAATTTCATTTAGAAATTGATATAATTTCAGGAGATAAAGAAGCTGAATTGATTTATTTTGGTGTAAAAAATGCGATTCGTCTAAAAAAACAACCAATACTAATAGTAGATATAGGCGGCGGAAGTACTGAATTTATTATTGGGAACGATACAGAAATTTTTTGGAAAAAAAGTTATCAAATTGGATGTGCCAGATTACTTGAGAAATTTAATCCTTCTGATCCAATAAGTATTAATGAGATAATTAACATTGAAAAATTTTTTAAAACTGAATTAGATAATTTGATAGTCCAAGCACAGAATTTTGAAATTTCTGATTTAATCGGTTGTTCAGGTTCATTTGAATCACTTCATAAAATGTTAAATTATAACAATATTGAAAAAAATAACTTAAAAAAGAGTATAAATTTTTTTGAATTGGATATTTCAGGTTACAATCAAATTCAAAAAATGATAATTGAATCAAAGTCAATTGATAGAAAAAAAATTAATGGCTTAATTCCTATGAGGTCTGAAATGATAGTTATGTCAGTAATAATTATAAATTTTATTTTGAAAAATATAGGAATTCAAAACATAAAATACTCTAAATTCTCACTAAAAGAAGGACTTTTAGATAGAATTTTAAAAAACAATTATAAATAATATATTAACAAATATGATACCAAAATTTTTAGTTGGAGACAATAGTGAAATGGAAGACTCTGTTTTTATCATTCACACTCAATCTCCAAAATTTATATTAGATATTGATTCAGAAAATATTCACTGGTTAGAAAATTTTGATAAAATTAATTTGAACTTTGAAGGTGAAAATTTAAAAGAATATACCAATGATCTTATTGATAAAGCAAAAAAGTTTTACGATAAAGAATTAGAATATTATGAAAAATATGATTAAATCTTAAAATTGTATATTTTAAAATCATTTTATAGATTAAAAACTAATTATTCCCGATTATAAGAAAAAATCTTGCTTATATCAATATTATTTATAAATTTGTTTAACTATTCTCAATATAACCTCCTTCAAACAACTCTTATTTAATTTATAAATCTTCTTATAAAAAATTAACTACAAAACATTATTATGTATGATATTTTAGAATTAAAGACTAAATTGCTTCCTGAACTTCAAGAAATAGCAAAAAAACTAAATGTAAATAAATATAGAACCTTGAAAAAGATAGATTTAATTTATCAAATTCTAGATTTACAAGCCATTAAACCAAAAGAAAAAAACAATTTAGTGAAAAAAACAAAACAATTATCTTTAAAAAATAATTCCAATTTTAAAGACTCAGATCAAAAAAATTACAAGAAACATAACAATCAAAAAAATGATTCTTACAAGAAAGATGATCAAAAAAAATTTAACTTTAACGAGAATAATTCGACTAAAGTAGAAGATTCAAATTCCAAAAAAATTAGAAAAATACCTACAGATAACAATATTAACAGTAAAAATTCCTTTAAACCAAATCAACAAAGAAAAAACTCTAAAGTATTTATAGAATTTGATGGTATTGTTACTAATGAAGGAGTTCTAGAGATAATGCCTGACGGGTACGGTTTCCTTCGTTCATCTGACTACAATTATTTGAGCTCTCCAGATGATGTTTATGTTTCTCATTCTCAAATAAAAATTTATGGTCTAAAAACTGGAGATACTGTAAGCGGAGAAATTAGACCCCCAAAAGAAGGCGAAAAATATTTTCCATTAACAAAAGTAGATAAAGTTAATGGTTGTAAACCTAATTTAGTTCGTGATAGAATTTCTTTTGAGCATCTTACTCCACTTTTCCCTAATGAAAAATTTAATATAGCCAATAATAAAGCTAGTACCTCATCCAGAATTATTGATCTGTTTTCTCCTATTGGAAAGGGTCAAAGAGGACTAATAGTAGCTCAACCAAAAACTGGAAAAACAGTTTTATTAAAAGAAGTTGCTAATTCAATTGCTAAAAATCATCCTGAAGTATATATGATTGTTTTATTGATTGACGAAAGACCAGAAGAAGTAACTGATATGGCAAGAACAGTAAATGCTGAAGTTGTCTCTTCTACTTTTGATGAGCCAGCTGACAGGCATGTTAAAGTAGCAAACTTAGTTTTAGAAAAATCAAAACGAATGGTTGAATCAGGACATGATGTGGTAATTTTACTAGATTCCATAACCCGACTTGCTAGAGCTTATAATACTGTATCCCCTGCCTCAGGTAAAGTTTTATCAGGAGGAATAGATGCAAATGCTCTTCACAAACCTAAAAGATTTTTTGGTGCTGCAAGAAATATCGAAAATGGTGGCTCTCTAACAATAATTGCTACTGCATTAGTTGATACTGGCTCTAAAATGGATGAAGTTATATTTGAAGAATTTAAAGGTACAGGTAACATGGAAATGCAGCTTGATAGAAAAATATCAAATAAAAGAATATATCCTGCAATTGACATAGTTAACTCAAGTACAAGAAGAGAAGATTTACTCATGGGTAAAGAAGCATTACAGAGAGTATGGATAATGAGAAAACACCTTTCTGACATGACTCCACTTGAAGCTATGGAATTTTTAAAAGATAGATTAGAAAGAACTGATAATAATGCAGAATTTTTGATGTCAATGAATAGCTAGAAAAAGAGAAAGCCACTATTTAAGTGGCTTTTAGAATTAGAATTATATTATTTCAATCCCCCGAATGACTTAATATAACTTTTTTTGGATAAGCAAACATACAAATCGATTTAATATCTTTTAACTTCGAAAAAAATAGATATCAAGAAAATATTGTGAATAACTTTTTATGTTAAAAAATTATACAAAAATTGAAATTTAAAATACGTAAAGGAAAAAAAAAAGATATTCCCAAAATCTTTGAATTAATTAAAGAACTAGCTTCATATGAAAAAGCTATTTCAGAAGTTGATATATCAGAAAAAGAATTGTTAGTTGATGGTTTTGGTAAAAAAAAATGGTATTGGTTTATTGTCGCTGAGAGAAATAATGAAATTTTGGGAATGAGTTTTTACTTTATTAGATATTCGACCTGGAAAGGAAAAATACTATTTCTCGAAGATTTTATCGTCAAAAAAAAATATAGAAGATTTGGTATTGGAAGAAAACTTTTTGAAGAAACAATAAAAGTTTGTAAAGAGCAAAATCTTAACGGGATGTGCTGGCAAGTTCTTGATTGGAACGAAATAGCAATAAATTTCTATAAAAAATATAATTCAAATATTTCTAACGAATGGCTAAACGGGAGATTAACAAAAAATCAAATTGAAAAATTTTAAAAAATATATTATATTTAAAAAAATTAAACAAATGAAAAAAGTAATTCTAATAATCTATTTTTTGACTTCAAACTTACTTTCTCAAACAACTAATAATAATTGTTGTATAAATGAAGATTGGATAAATCAGTTCCCAATATGTCCAATGATATACGATCCTGTTTTAGGTTGTAATGGTGAAACATATTCTAACAGTTGTGTAGCTCAAAATTCTGGGGTTTCTAATTGGACTAACTCTTTTGGTGAATCAACAAATTTAGTCTGGGATTGTGAAGAAAATAATTCTTCACCAATTTGTGTGTCTCTTTTTTCAAATACTGGGATTTTTGATGTAGGAGATTGGACTAATCCCAATGATCCATGTGAATCTGGGTATTGTAATTCTGATGGATTTTTTGCACCTATTATTATAGATTGTGCCGAACAAATGGGTGTTCCATGTGATGGAAATTGGACAACAGAAGAAGGCCAATGTTGTTCATCATGTATTAGTATTAACTCTGATGATTGTAGTAATATTTCCATAAATATTGAAAATGGTTGGAATATGATTGGATTTCATTGCTCTTCAGATACAGATGTGAGTTTAGCTTTATCCTCAATTTCTGACAAAATAATTATTGTTAAAGATGTAGTTGGAAATGTATATCTTCCAGATTTTGATTTTAATGGCATTGGTAACTTAGAAAGAGGTTATGGTTATCTGATAAAAGTCAGTGAATCAATAACTAATTTTAATATTTGCCAGTTTTAAATAATCCCATAAAAAATAATAGGTACAAAAAAATATGTTATTATAGTTATTATAACTATTGAAACTATATTCATCCAAAATCCTACCCTAATCATATCGCTTATCTTTAGTAAATTTGATCCAAAAACTATTGCATTTGGTGGAGTTGCAACAGGTAGCATATAGGCACATGATGCTGAAATTGTAGCACCAGTCATTAAAATTATAGGATTTACATTCAATACTAATGCAAGTGGAATTAAAATTGGAAGTACAACTGATGTAGTGGCCATGTTAGATGTAATTTCAGTTAAAAAGTTAACACACGTAATTATAATTATCAATACTAATATTAAGTTAAATTCTTTTAACAAATAAAATTGACTGCCTATCCAGTTAGATAATCCTGAAATTGAAAATCCATTAGCTAAAGTTATACCACCTCCAAACAATAATAATACACCCCACGGTAACTTTAAAGCATCATTCCAAGTTATTAATTTAACTCTATTTTTTTTTATTGGAAAAGTAAATAAAACAAAAACAGATATTAATGCAATTATTGAATCATTTAATCCAGAAATATAAATTTGTAAATATTTTCTTGTTAACCACAATAAAATAGTAGATATAAATAGAACAAAGACTACTTTTTCATTAAATGACATTTTTCCAAGTTTCTTTAACTCAACTAAAATTATAGATTTGTTAGGAGTTATTTTTTTTATATCGGTGAAATTAAATGCTATTTTAGTGATATATATCCATAAGATGAAAAGCAGAATTATGGAAAAAGGTAATCCAACATACATCCATTCTAAAAATCCAATTTCTTTTCCAAATTTCTCTTGGATATTAGCTGCCAAAACTAAATTTGGGGGGGTTCCAATTAAAGTTGCTACACCTCCAATTGATGCGCTAAAAGCAATACTAAGCATTAAAGCAATGTTAAAATCTTTTGACTTATCATTTACGTGGTTAATTACTGCTAAACCAATAGGAAGCATCATTACTGTTGTGGCAGTATTAGAAATCCACATTGAAAGAAATGCAGATGAAATCATTACACCTAAAATTATTTTACTTTTTGTATCTCCAATTATTGAAATAATATTTAAAGCAATTCTTTTGTGGAGATTGCATTTTTCGATAGCAATTGCAATAATAAAGCCTCCAATAAATAAAAATATTAAAGGATGACTGTAACCTTTAACAGTTTCTGCAATTGACAATCCGCCAGTAAGAGGAAAGAGAACAATTGGTAGTAATGAAGTAATTGGAATTGGAATAGCCTCTGTAACCCACCATGTTGCAATCCATAAAGTTGAAGCTAGGACTGCCCTACCATTAGATGAAAGTTCGTTAAATTCTACAAAACAAAAAATAATAATAAATAATAGTGGACCAAGAAATAAGCCAATTTTTTTTTTCATTTAATTAATTGTATAACAAGTTAGCTGCAAATGGAGCAGTTAATGAATTATTATGTCCTGCTGAGGGGACAATGTGAAACTCCCAATTAAAAAGAGAATTTATTTGATCTGAAATTTCTAAAGATCTGTTGTAAAAATGAAGAGCCCTTGATAAACGAGTTTCTCCTTGTA
>CACDER010000011.1 GCA_902551855.1 uncultured Cryomorphaceae bacterium
GTATGTCAATTTTTCATTAGTCGTATAAGAATTTGATGATAATGCTGAATTATGGTAAAACGCCCCTACCGTAAATAATTTATCATATAAGTTTTTATACAATTGAAGACCCAAATCAAAATTAAAATTTATAATTCTTCTCAAAACCCTATCCCTACTATTAAATAAATTTTCATCTGAGTCGTTAAATATTAAATCTGAATTTTGAGACAAAGTACCAAAAATCAAATTACCTGAGGTACCAATTGAAAATCCTTCAAATAATTCTATTCCAATTGATCCAAAAGCTCTGGATAACCCCCCTGTTCCATAGTGATTTATTTGATAAGGCACATTAACTCCATCCAAATCGACTTCATTGTTATTAGTTATATCATAACCATAAAACGTATAAGGCGAAGAACCGGCCATTATTGCAACTTTGTCACTAATTGGAAATCCTATTCCTAAATGAGACAAAGTAGAATTAAAATATTTTACACTTGATTCATTATCTGATATTTTAACAAAATCTCCAATTAAGCTAAATTCATACGCTGTCTTAGTTAAACTTGTCAGTGAGGCTGGGTTTCTGGGATTTAAATAATTTTCTGATCTAAAAGCTACTCCAACCCCTCCAGAACTAGAGTTAATTGCAAATTCAGTGTCTTGAAATTTACCTAAACCCAAATATGAATAAGGCGATATTGTATTTTGTTGTGCAAGCAATAACTGTGAAAATACAAAAAAATATAATTTGAATATGTAGTATATCTTATTCATTTATTTCAATTAAAAAATTTAACCCGTCAAGTAAAAGATTTTTTTCAACAAATATGGTATTTTTTAATTTCCCAACAAAGTATCCTGAGTCTCCTCCAGTCAATAAAACTGTTAATTTTGAATTTTTATTTTGATACATATTTATTTTGCCATCTATTTCGGATAAGATTCCATAGAAAACACCAGACAAAATTGAGTTCTCTGTAGTATCACCAATAAAGCTTGGGGGGACTTTAAACTCAACAGTTGGAAGCTTATCAGTAAATCTATTTAAAGATAATAACCTTATATTTATTCCAGGGGAAATGGCTCCACCAAAATAATAATTATTTTCACTTAAATAATCATAGGTAATACAAGTTCCTATATCAATTATTAATATTGGATTACCAGAAAACTTCTTTATTGCACCAGAAGCTAATGCAATTCTGTCTGAACCAATAGACTTATTAGAATTATATTTATTTCTAAATGGTAATTTAATTTTATCCGAAACAATGAGTAATTTTTTGACTTTATTTTTAATATTCAAATAATTAAGCTCTGAAAATTTACCAACATTGCTAACAATCACGGAATTTGTATTTATCATATATTTATCAATAGTCTCCATAATTTGGTTTTGATTTTTGGTATTTAAATCTAAAATTTCATTATGTAACATATTTCCTTCTGCAAAAACAGCATACTTAAATCTTGTATTTCCAATGTCAAATGTAATATTCATAGTTAAAAATAGTAATTTTAAAGCAATATTATAATTAAATAATTGGAGATTTCTTTGATAGAAGAATCATTGTAATTATATTTGATAGTTTAATAAAGGTACCATAGCTCAGTTGGTAGAGCAAAGGACTGAAAATCCTTGTGTCCCTGGTTCGATTCCTGGTGGTACCACTTGTGAACAGGTTAGTTTCTAACTTCCTGTTTTATTTCTTGTTTTTCTAACTTCAATAAATGACTTTACGAAAGATATGAAAGCAAATAATGACGATATCATCATAGTTAAAACCCTAAAGATGCTAGGATAATTTGTCCTATTCATCGCTCCTAAAAGTGGTTTAATTAAACCGAAAAATATTAAAATGGTAAATATAACAGCCAAATGAGAGGCAATTTTTTGCTGTTTTTTGACTTTTGGATTAATAATTAATAAAATTGCTCCGAAAAAAACAGGAATTAATGCTGTTGGTGATGGAGTAATAGAAAATATGTATCCCCAAAATCCAAAAACAATTAATATTATCGAATTAATTAAACTTGCTGTAGATGGTTTCATAAAATAAAATTAAATTGTGATATAAGTATTAAAAAACCCTCCCATCTGGGAGGGTTTGATTTTTTTAATTTTTAAATCTTTTAATTACTCTTCCAGATGAATAGACATCAAAAACTATTTGATTTGACAAATTTCTATCAATTTTCTCACCTAAAATATTTACAGAGTAAAGGTAAATATCTTTTCTAATAAAGTTTGATTCTTTCATATCTAAATCCGGTGGGAGTAAAATAGAATTTACTACGTGAACAACTCCATTAGAGGCTAATAAATCTGCCTCTGTAACTAGGGCATTATCAACCATAACTGTCATCATAACGTCATCAATATTTACTGTCAATTGATGGTTGTTCAAAGTAGGAATCATCATTTGATCACTTAAATCTGTAGACATTGCTTGACCAGAATGTACATGATTCAATAAAATATTTGTCAATTGTCCTGTAGGGTCCGATAATAGCAAGTCTAATGTGCCATCTGGCAGATCTGCAAAAGCGTCATCTGTTGGGGCAAATACGGTAAATGGTCCTTCACTCATTAAAGTTTCATTCAAACCAGATGCGTTAAGAGCTGTTTTCAAAGTGGAGTGATTTTCAGAATAACTAATGATATCTACTACAGTTAGTGGTGCTTCTTCAGGAACTAGTACAGCATCAATTACATGTACAATACCATTATCTGCAACAATATCTACAACTGTAACTAGTGCTTCATTAATATATACCATATCATCAACAAAAGTAACTTCTAAATCTCCTTGATATGAGGAAATAACCATTTGATCAGATAAGTCTGAAGAATATAAAACACTGTCAACTAAATGGTATTTTAAAACTGATTGTAAATACTCTAAATCGGTTAAAATAGCAGCTAAATCTGATTCATTAAAGACAGAAAATGCTGCATCTGTTGGAGCAAACAACGTAAATGTATACTGGTCACTTGACAAGAAATCAACAAACCCAGCTATAGAAATTGCTTGACTAAGTGTTGAATGAATATCAGAATTAGACACAACATCATAAACTGTATTTGATGGAGGTGGTGGAGATGGTAATAAAATTGCATCAATTACATGAACAACTCCATTATCTGCACTCAGATCTGCGACAGTAACCATTGCATCATTAAAATAAACACCTGTTGAGTCAATCGTAACCATTAAACTGTCTCCATAAAGAGTACTGACCATCATTCCATCACTCAAATCTGTAGACATTGCTTGACCTGAATATACATGATTCAATAAAATATTTGTTAAATCTCCAGTAGGATCAGATAATAAAGTTTCTAAAGTACCTTCAGGTAATTCAGCAAATGCATCATCTGTTGGAGCAAATATTGTAAAAGGGCCTTCACCAGATAAAGTTTCGACTAAACCAGCGGCTGTAACAGCTGCTTCAAGTGTAGTATGTGTTTCTGAACCTACTACAATATCCACTACTGTGTTTGATGGATGTGGTGGAGATGGTAATAAAATTGCATCAATTACATGAACAACTCCATTATCTGCGCTCAGGTCTGCGACTGTAACCATTGCATCATTAAAATAAACACCGGTTGAGTCAATCGTAACCATTAAGCTATCTCCATAAAGAGTACTGACCACCATTCCATCACTCAAATCTGTAGACATTGCTTGACCTGAATATACATGATTCAATAAAATATTTGTTAAATCTCCAGTAGGATCAGATAATAAAGTTTCTAAAGTACCTTCAGGTAATTCAGCAAATGCATCATCTGTTGGAGCAAATATTGTAAAAGGGCCTTCACCAGATAAAGTTTCGACTAAACCAGCGGCTGTAACAGCTGCTTCAAGTGTTGTATGTGTTTCTGAGCCTACCACAATATCCACTACTGTGTTTGAGTTTTCAACCACAACTACTGTTCCTGTCTGTCCGTTAGCAGCATGATATCCTACAGAACAGTCGTAGTTAAAAGTTCCTGCTTCATTAAAAACAATTGATCCCATGAAACCTACACCAGAAACTGGAAGAGATTGATCTACTAGATAAATAGGATTACCAAAAGATATTCCGGTTAAAGAATTAACATCAAAATTAACGTTGTGGTTACCACCTACATTAGTCCAATTTACAGTGTCACCAACATTGATATTTAATTCTTGTGGTGAATAATAAAACCCTCCAACCTCAACCTCGTGAGAGGTTTGAGCAAAAATAAATGTTGGTATTAATAATAATAATAATAATTTTTTCATTTTTGTATATTTTTTTTTAGTTAATGTTATACATTTGTAAAAGTTTTGCAAAAGTAATTACTTTTTTATCAACATCAAAATTTAAATCTTTATAATGATTTTAAAAACTAGTATAGATTCTAAATCTAAATTTTTTCAAATTAAAGAAGTTTGTGGAGAATCATTCAATCTAATTGAAAAATTTAGTTATGGTGTTTTTGGGTCATTAAGATACAGAATTAAAAATATTTTCACAAAAACAACACTAAGTGAAATTAGTAATTATAATTCCATTGTTTATGCAAATTTTGAAATTAGAAAAAAAGGTCTAGTTATGTTTTTTAGATTTAAGAATGATCAATATGCCATTTTTGGGAGGTTGAATCAAATTACATTCCAGTCAAGCAAAAATAAATTTGATATTCAAATTGCAAATGAACTTATTTCTTTAGAAATTTTAAATTCAAAAAAACATAAAAGTTTTATTAATAATCTTACTAAAATTCGGTCTCGGAATATAAAAATTTAAATACTCGCTTTGATCAAAATTTATCCCAAGAAAAGCCAAGCTCACGGGGAGTTTAACAATGGAGAAATAATTGAAAATAAACCCATTGGTTTCCCTCAAGACAATGGTCCTGTTAAACCATATTCTAATTTATTTTATTGGGCGTTTGCAGAGGCATATAACGAAAGTACCATTGGTCTTCACCCTCATAAAGGGTTTGAAATTATGTCTTTTGTATTAAGTGGATCAATTGATCATTATGATACAAAAATCAATAAATGGCTAACATTAAAAAAAGGAGATGTTCAATTAATCAAATCTGGATCAGGCATCTATCATTCTGAAAAGTTACATAAACATTCTTCCATATTTCAAATTTGGTTTGATCCAAATATTTCGAAATCAATCACCAATCCACCTCAATACCAAGACTTTAAATCAAATAACTTTAAATTTGATGGTATCAGGAAATATTATGTTGGGAATAACTCCCCAATAAAACTTGACTCTGAAAATATACAAATTTTCAAATTAAAAATTTCAAAGTATACGATTTTAAGTGTACCTGAGACTCTTGTATACTCAATTTATTGTTTAAATAATAGTTTTAAACTAAATAATATGACCATTAAAAAAAATGATTTTATAATTATATGTGATGAGAAAAATGTTACTATATCAGTAAAAACTCCAATAGAATTATTTGTAATATCTTCGAGTAAGTTTGTCTCGTATAAAACCTATTTTTAAAATTTAAGCTTTAAAGGGTAAAGAGGAGTGATGTAAATCTATTTTTAATTCTCCATTTGATAGTTTATACCCAAATGTATATTCTACTTTTGTCTCAACTCCTGATAAATCTGTAAAATAATAATTGCCCATTGCTATAGCTCTTGAATCCTCTATTATAAAACCACTATTTTCAAATCTAACTTTAGTCCATGGATTCAATGCAAAACCTTTATCCTCGGCACAGGCTTTATTTTCTCCTGCAATAAAATAAGATAATGCTTCTAATATTGTCGGTCTAAATTGTTGTGATTCACACTTGGTTGGTTTAAATAAAACGTCCCCTGATTCAAATGAGTAATGTTCACCTAAAAAATTAATTGCAAACATTTCACATTCATTGAAATCCTCCATTAATGAACCTATTTTTACAACACCGTTCCCCCAAGATTCTTGAGCTTTTAAAATTTGGTCTTTAGTTATCATAATTTTTAAATTTGATTGATATTATGGTTTATGTATTATATTGGAAAAATTTTTAGGATCTGTAAAAGTTTTTTCCTTAGTTTTTATTTCAATTGTAATACCTTTATCCTTTGATTTAGACTTAAAATTTTCGAAAATATCTACCAAATCATAATCTAAATACTTTGTTTTAGTAACGTCTATTGTTAAAGTTGTATTGTCTTTTATATTTTGTAAATCTTTAAAAATTGCTCCTTTATTTAAAAAAGTAACTTCTTCAGCCAAAGTCAATACCGTTTTTTCATTTGCTTGATCTTGATTTATGATTTTTAAATCATGAGAATTTCTGTAAGTATTAAATAAAGTAGCAGCTAATCCTATTATCATTCCTATTCCAACTCCATACAATAAATCAATAAATACTATTCCAAAAACAGTTGATATATAAGGTAAAAACTGATTCCAACCTAAATTGTACATTTTTAAAAATAGTTGGGGCTTAGCAAGCTTGTAACCAACAATAAACAAAACTGATGCAAGAACTGATAGAGGAATTAAATTTAATAATCCAGGAATTGTCATTATTGATATTAACAAAAAGAACCCGTGAAGTATACTAGAAAGTTTTGTTTTTCCACCTGATTGAATATTCGCTGAACTTCTCACGATCACTTGGGTAATAGGAAGGCCTCCAATCAATCCAGAAAACACATTTCCTACACCTTGAGCGACCAACTCTCTATTTGTGGGTGTAATATTTTTATTTGGATCTAATTTATCAGTAGCTTCTACGCACAATAAAGTTTCTAAACTAGCTACTAAAGCAATTGTAAAAGCAACAATCCATATGTCTGAACTTAAAATTAAACTAAAATTAGGGGCGGTAAATTGACCTAAAAATGAGGAAAGATTTTTTGGAACAGGTATCGAAACTAATAGTTTAGAAGAAATTCTAAAGCTATCGGAAGATATAGTTACTAAATAAAATAAAATTCCCATTATTACCGCAACAATGGGTCCTTGAATTATTGTAAATATTTTTGCTTTTTTTGATAATATATTATCCCAAAATAGTATTAAAATCAATGATACAATTCCAATAATTAATGAACCTGGCGTAATAAATTTGAAAATATTTGCTAATGTGAAATCTGTGTTGTCTGGACTAATATATCCAAAAAAGTGTGGAATTTGCTTAATTACGATAATAATACCTATTCCTGCAAGCATTCCTCTAATTACGGAAGAAGGCACATAGTATGCAACAATTCCAGCTTTTAAAAAACCTGAACAAATTTGTATCAAACCAGCTAAAACAACAGCTAATAAAAAGTTTTCATACCCCCCTAATGAGCCAATTGATGTTAAAACAATTGCCGCTAAACCTGCTGCAGGGCCGCTTACACCAATAGAGGATCCACTTATAAAGCCAACAATTATTCCGCCAATTATTCCTGCTATTAAACCAGAAAATAATGGCGCACCACTTGCTAAAGCTATTCCCAAACACAAAGGCAGAGCAACAAAGAATACAACAATACTTGCTGGAAGATCAGTTTTTAAATTTGATAACATTGTATTTTAGTTTTTTCAAATATACTAAAATTATATTTATTGATAGTAATACTATCTTTTTTTTAAGTATAACTATTTTTTGTAACTTACAAAAATTATAAGAAAAAATATTAATGAGTGTTGCTATTAAGATTTCAGTTAATGTAGGGTTATATTTAAAAGAACCACAAAACTCAACACTAGGAAAAAAAATACTCAAAAACAGTATTATTTTAATTGACAAAAATGGTTTTGAAGCTTTTACTTTTAAAAAACTTGCTGAAGAAATTCATTCTACTGAGGCTTCTATCTATAGATACTTTCAAAATAAACATATTTTGCTTCTATACCTATTTAATTGGTATTGGGAATGGGTAAATTATCTAATAATATTTAATACAAAAAATATTACTGCTCCAAGTGTAAAATTAAAAATCATATTACACTCTTTTCTTCATGCCCAAAAAGAAAACCCTTCCACAGAGTTTATTAATGAAAGTGCTTTACATAATATTGTTATTTCTGAGGGGGGTAAGGCCTACCATACAAAGATGGTTGATGATGAAAATTCAAAAGGATTTTTTAGCAGTTATATCTCATTGGTCAATTATGTCTCCAAAATTATTAAAGAGATTAATCCTACTTTCAAATATCCAAATGCTTTAGCCTCAAACTTATTTGAAATGTCCAACAATCAAGTTTATTTTGCCCGACACATTCCAAGCTTAAATGAGGTTTCAAAAAAGGGAGAAGATGTTTCAGAGGTTGAAAAAATACTAAACTATTTTACTGAAATCTTATTAGAAAAAAGACTAAAATAACACAATTTAAAAAAATTGTGATAATTCAATTTTAAAGAAATGATCATTAATAAAAAATGGTAATAGAAGTTCTCTTGAATCAATATTTAAAAAATATTGGAATTCTAAATTTATCTTATAAACTTCTTTAAACCTTCTTGAAAAGTCACAACTAAAAGACTGTGAGTTGTATTTAATATCAGACAATAATCCTACTAATAAACTTGTCCCACTAAAATCATTCCAATTAAAACGCGTACCAATAAAAACATCATTTTGAAGAGAGTTAACGGCTAAAGCGCCTCTATCATCATACGAATATTCTGAAATCATTCCAATATCTAAACCGTTACCATTTACATTGTTAAGTGTATATTCTAAGCCAACAACTTGAGCGTAAAAACTTTGAAGATCTGCGGTTCTTTTAATTCCTTCAAACTTAAATAAGAATGTTTCAAATGTTAGTTGTAAATCCAAGCCAAATTGACTAATCATAGGGTAGAAAGCCATAAAAGTATTGCGATTAAAGATTGGTTCACGACCATTGCCATTGAAATAACTTAATCCAATATCAACTATGTCAAAATAATGGTTCCACCTAAAAGCAAAATCTTTTTTTAATTTTTTATTGTTTTTTTCATACTTTATAAAATTCCTATTCAAAACTACTGGAAATCTAAATCTTGCCTTTTTTCCAGGAAAAACTATCTTTCTGTGAAATGGCATTAAAAAAAAACTAAAAATACCAGTATTTTTTGATGAATATGTGAACTTGGATAATGGTTGTCCTAGCTTATCATTACCGAAGGGTGATTCGACTGCATCGTTTTGATTTATAATATCAACTAAATTATTACTTTCAACTACACCCCAAAAAACCTGGTGATATCCAATTGAAAAATCATATTGTGAAATCGAAGTTTGATAATAAAACTCTCTTAAATCGACATGTGTTCTTCTAATATCTTTATCATGTCTAAAAAACCCTCTGAAAATAATATTATTATCGTTAAATTTTATATTAAATTTGGGAGTAAGGGAATATGATGGGAAAAAATCTTCTTGCCCCTGAAAAGAAGGATCATTAAAAAAATACCGAAATTCTTCAGAGATTTTTATGTCAGAATCAAAATTAAAATTTTGAGATATTAATTTTAGATGAAAAACTAAAGCTAAAATTAAATTTATTTTATATTTAGTCATTTAATTTCCAGCTTTTTTGAGGGCTTCTTGAGTAAAGTCATCTCTTGAAAAATTTACATCAAAATTCCAATCACTAAACTCTAATACTGTTTCTTTGTTAGTTTGATGATTTTTCATGATAAAAACATCTGCCCTCCAAAATTTTTCTTTATATAAATTAAACTTTTCATAACGAAGTGTTTTCAAATGATCACCTTTTCTGTCATAAAACTCTACTTTTTCAACCCTGTAATTTTTTTTTGAATTATAATAAACTACTCTTTTACTATATCCTGATTTTTCATCTACAGGGTAGGCTTCAACGATTTTAAATTCATCTTTTTCCGCAATGAATTTATAGGAATACTTCTCTAACTCTGCAGAAGCAAGATCTTCAAAAGAAAATTCGCTCCCCATAAATGGTCCTGACTTATTGCTTGAGGATATTCTTTTCACTCTATTAACTGCTGGAAGAAACAGCCACTGATCATCTGGGCCGATTTTATGAGTATACGTCAAAGTTGCTGTACCTTTAACATCTTTAGGGGTATTAAATATTATTAATGAAAAGTCTCCATCTTCGACTTGTTCTAATATTTTATTTTCTAACAACCTTTCACTAGTTTGTCCATTTCTGTTTTTTAATGTCATTTTTAATTTTGTTGATAGACTTTTAAATCCTTGGTCCATTAAAACTGCTTTTTGAGCAATTTCAAAACCTAGCTTTTCATTAGATTGGGAAAATAAATTTAACGTTTGAATTAATAAAAGTATTACAATAATTTTTTTCATATTATTTTTCTTTAGAAATTAGTATTAGAAGTGATGGTAGAAGTATAAAATCAATTATTAACGCAGAGAGAATGATGACCAGTGTTATTCTTGCCATATGACTATTAATTGCAAATGCTGATGTTGCCAAAATCCCAAAACCTATGAGGAGTACTACCGTTGTTATTACAAGCGCCCTACCCACAGTTTCAAAACTGTAAATGACGGCTTTTTTTGTATTATATCCATATTCTCTTTTTGCTCTCAAAAATTTACTCATAAAGTGAACAGTATCATCAACAATAATCCCCATAGTCATTCCAAAAACAACAACCATTCCAACATTTATCGTTCCCTTATATATTGCCCAAAAACCAAAACCAACTAAAATGGGTGTTACGTTTGGTATAATACTTAGCAGCCCTAACCTTAAACTTCTTAAAGCTATAATTAAAATAAATGATATAATTAATAAAGCCAAGATATTCCCCTTAAACATTGCATTTGCTTGTCGAAACCCCAAATTTGCAAACATTAAAGGTATTCCTGCAGCAATAGCGTGCATGTGATTTTCACTATTATTTTTTAACCATTTTTCAGCTTCATTAGATAATTTAATAATTTCTCGTGAAGAAGTGTTTTCCAAAATTGCTGTAAATCGTGTTTCTGACTTGTCAACATTGATTTGATTATTTAGATCTAACCCAAATGGTAAAGATAGTTCATATAAAAGTAAATATTGGGCAGCTTCTTCTCGTGTTTCTGGTATTTTTAAGAATGATTCATCATCACCATGCATAGATTTATTTAATCTTGTTGTAACTTCACTGTAACTTCTAACATGGACAACATGTGGTTGTTTTTCAAACCATTTTTTGAAATCATCAAGTTTTCTTAAATAAGAAGGGTTACTAATTCCCCCACTCTCACCACTAGATATGGAAAATTCTATATTGTAAAACCCTGTAAGATTATCATTTACAAAATCACTATGAACTCTAAACTCAACTGATTCATCAAAGTACTCAACATATTCGTCATTAATTATGTTAAACGAAGAAATGTATCCCAAAACAGCAATTATAAAAATTGAGATGGCAGTTAACTTTTTAGGGCGGGCTACAACCCAGTTTGCAAAATTTGTATACCAAGCACTAATTTGTCTTTCTTTTGTGTTATCTTTCTTCCAATATGGAAAAATACTCATTAAAGCTGGTAATAATGTAGTAGAGAATAAGAACGCCATTGTCATTCCAAAGGCAACAATATTGCCCAAATCATTAAATGGCGGGACCTCTGAAAAATTTAAAGTTAAAAACCCAATTGTTGTTGTCAAACTTGTAATAAAAACAGGCATAAAATTTAACCTCATACTTTCAATAAGTGCATCATTCTTAGCATAATCTTCTGTTCTTAATTTTTGGAGATAAGTTACTAAGATATGAATACTGTCTGCTACTGCTAATGTTAAAATAACTGTAGGAAAAATTGCAGAGGGGCCTGTTAACTTTATACCCATCAAGCCTATAAAACCAGTAGTTGAAAGTAAAGAAAATAAATAAACAAAGAAAGTTGAAATTAATGCGAAAATATTTCTAGTCAATATACCTGTTACTATCATTACAACCAAAACCATCACTGCGACTAGACCTAAATCTTTAACAGAATGTTGATAAAAAGAATAACTTAATGGCATATTACCAGTAGTGTAGACGTCAAAATTTGGGAACTCTTTTTTGAAATTAAAGATCATATTATCGTAATACTCCATCAAATCCACAACATCTTGGGTTTCGTTACCATCAGGCATTTTTAATGTTATTGAAATTGCTGTTACTGTCCCTTCTTTGTTAATTACTCTGTCAACAAGCTGTGTCTCGTTTAACGCAATTTTTTTTATTTGGTTAATTTCATCTTCATTTTTTCCAATAGCATTATAACAAAGGTCCTCAACATATAGGTCATCACCAACAGCTCTAGTATGTTGATAATTTGTAAGAGAATTTACCCTAGAAGAAAATGGAACATTCCAAGACTTGTTAGTCAAAAACTCCACAGCATTAAGATTTTCTATGGTAAATATATTCTTATTTTTTGGGGCAAGTGCTATTAGAATTAAATCATCTTTTGTATATTTTTCTTGCAAGGCATCAAAGGCAAGTAATTCTGGATTAGTTCCTTTAAAAAAAGCATGATAGTCTCCTTCAAACTCCATTTTTGAATTTATTGCCAAAAATCCTGTGATAAGAAGCGATAAGGTTAAAACTAAAAATCTATTTTTAATAATTAGCTTTGCCCAATTAATTGCAAATTTATTGTTGTTTTTATTAAATTTTAAATTTTCCATTTTAGCTTTTTTAAATAATTATTTAAACGATTGTTATTCATAATATTGATTAAAGGGTAGGAATTTTAAAGTGTCCGGGTGCAAAATTTTAATTTGATAACCTTGTCCGGGTTCCATTTCTCCTATTGCATTAAAATTAAATTGAGGTAAATACATTTGCCCAAAATAATCTTTAACAATAATTAAATTGTCTGATTCAGTCAAGTTATTAAAAACTAGATTAACTAGATTAGGTTCATACCTTAAATACGATACTAACGACCAGCCTTCGGGAAGAATCAGAGGCCACTCTTCAGGCAAAAATATAGCTCCACTAATTAATAAGGAGTCTTCTGTTTTCATCTTAACATAATATGCATCTAAAAGATTGTAGCTTTGTATAGAGTTGAAAGAAAACTCTGGTAAATAGACTTCTCCTAAATTATTTTTTACAATAGAAATATTTGAAGACACGTCTGCAAAGATATTTTGAATATCATCATTTTTATAAATATACGAGGAAATTAGATTCCACCCTTCTTTTAAATAAATCATCTGACTATTTGGAAGGTCAGAAAACATTGTAAACTCAAATCCTCCAATTGGAGCGACAATTGGTCTATTAATTTCTTTTCCTGAATTAGCTCTCGCCTTGAAAAAATAAGATATTTTTTCATTTGCTGGCAAACCAAAAATATCGAGAGAAAAAACATCATCATTTAAATGAACCATGTTTTTAATCGTATAATTTAAATCACTTTCTTTTTTGTAATGTAATTGTACGAAATCTATTCCTGAAAAATGATTTGTTTTAGCTTGAAAATTAATTATAGACTTATATTCCATATCTCGTTTTGGCGCATGATTTATTAAAAGCGGAGAATCAACCCCAACCGCCTTTGTTATACAGTGAATTGCTCCACTTGCAGCGATTATATTATCGTTAGAATCATCGCAGTCAATTCCTACAACCTCGTAGCCAGGTAATATTTCTTCATAAATTCTTTGTGCAATGGTATCAAACTCTTCTCTATAAAATGGAACTAAAATTTTTTTATTAATAAAAACTGAATTTGTATACGTTCTGTAATACCCTCCATCTGCTGGGTAATTTCCACTGGTGCTAGGAGGGGATGGTATTCTGACTATTTTATATTGATTACCATATGGAGTGAGATAATTATTTAAAATATAATTAATATTTTCCTCAATTTGAGGGCCATCTGATTCTCCAAGCGGATACTCTGAAACTAAAATTGTTTCTTCGTTGATGATTTTCATATGCATATCAATATGATGAATCCCATCATATGGAAGTGTTTCCATTTTAATATAATTATCAATTCCCATAAATAAATTCATGATTGAATCTATTTCATTTTCATCATGGTTTGGATAATTCACTGAATTATATGGCCCACTACCGTCATTTTCTTCAATAATTAATTCAGAGGCAAAGGCCGTACCCATTCCATCTGTCATAAAGTTACCCCCTGTATTTACTAATAAATTCTCACCTGAATTTGTTGCAAACAAATCATAATTAAAATAATTTGAAACTAAATTAGGGCTAGCATCATCAAGCGGCCTGGGTCTGTTGTATATCCAATCCACTAGATATTGTTGTCCAACTTCATCTTTGTAAACAGTATGTTGTCCGTAATCCCTTATCCATATTGAATTTGTAGGTTCTTGGATAAAATTCACATTTTCTAAGTTAATGTTTTGAGAATATAAAGTGTTTTTTACCGAATTAGAATCTTCACAAAAAATTATTACTTCCACTTCACTAACAGCTTGTTTTATTATTTCAGTTAATATTCCAGGGTATGAATTCCAACTTAATGTTAATGCTTTTATTTCTTCCCACTCTGCCATAGTTCTCACTGGAAAGGCAGGAGGTGGTGTTAGTTTATTGTTGAATGACTCTAAATATTTATCCATCATCAATTTTTCCTTGGGAAGAAACCCTTTAGGTAAATGAGTTTGTGCAAATAAACAGACATTTATAACGTAAAATAATAAAGTTATTCTCTTCATAAATTAAAATTTATTTGTGCAAAATTAATATTAAAAAATATATTATTTGTCATTTATAAATTCTTATTGCGTATTTTTGCACAAAATATATTTATTATGTACAAAATTACATCCATCTTTCTTTTAATGTTTAATTTTAATTTAATTGCTCAATGTACTATCTACGATGCTACTGATTGTCAATGTGCAAATCCAAATGAAACCGACTGTGATCTCTTACCTGATATTCAAGTGTCTTGGTTTGGACTTGAAAACGTAACTAATGGGCCAACGGAATATTCTCAAACAGGAGAGGGGGAAAATAACGGACGATTACGTATTAGCGTTTCCACTCCTAATGTTGGTCATGGACCACTTACTGTAAGAGGTGCAGGACCAGATGGATACAGAACTTTTATATGTAGTTATCAAGATGGAATAACCGACACTATATCAATATATGATCCTTACTCTGAAGAAGAGTTTTACTGTTCAGATGGAAGTCATCCTGAACAAATTCTTTGGCAAAGAATTTATCATAGAAATAGCGATGGCTCTATGAGTCATTACGACCGTCAAGCAGGGAGTATGACATACCATCCTACACATGGGCATAACCATACAAATGATTGGGGTGTTTTTACCCTAAGAATAAAGGACGAAAATGAACCAGACCCAAGAAACTGGCCTATTGTGTCTGATGGCGCAAAACTTGGTTTTTGCTTAATGGATTATGGTACCTGTAGCCCTGATAATACGATTGATGCCTACTCAAATGACGATTACACAGGGCATTGCCGTGATGACAATACACAATATCAACAGGGTGAAGTTTTATACAATGTTGATTTTCCGAATTTTGGTCTCGGAGGTGGAAATTACGGTTGCTCAGAAGTTGTTCAAGGAATATCTTCAGGTTGGCTCGATCTTTATGGTGAATGGCTTGAAGAGCAGTGGATTAATTTAGACCCTAATATATGTAATGGCGAGTATTGGATTGTAGGAATAGCTGATCCTAACAATTATTTTTTGGAGGAAAATTCTGATAATAATTACTCGGCAATTCCGTTTAATTTAGCACTACAAAACAACGGAACTTCATCTATTGATATTCAAGGAAGCATTGAAATTTGCGAAGGAGAAAGTGTCGAACTAACTGCAAATTATGGTAATAGTTATTTGTGGAGTAATGGCGAAACAACACAAAGTATTAGTGTTTCAGAGCAGGGTAGTTACAGTGTAACTGTAGAAAATCCAAACTGTGATCAAATAGTTGAGTCTGCCCCAACAAACGTTTTTAAAGTTTATGCTGATCCTCCTACTCTAAGTTCTTTTTACAACCCAAATAGTGCTTGCCTTGGTGAGCCTTTTTATATTGACCTTAATGAAGAAAATGTAACTTGGTATAATGAAAACGATGAATTAATTTTTGTCGGAAGCCCCTTTTATGTTCCATCTTTAGAAGAAGAATTGCACCTTTTTGCTAAACAAATTGTTGAAAACTTCTCAACTGACAATGTTGGGGAACAGTATCATTCTGGAAATTCCGAATATAGCGGTGAAGAGTATAATGGATTTATGACATTTGATGCAAATGATGACTTTATACTAAAGTCAATTGATGTGTTTACTGATAATATATATTCAGGAAACAGAACAATTGAATTAAAAAATGAAAACAACCAAATAATTCATGATACAACTGTATTTATTAACTCTGATGCCACATTAAATCTTAACTGGAATATTAATGAGGGACAAAACTATAAAATAGGTACAAATACCGATTCTAATCTAGTAAACTTTGGTTTTGCCAACCCGATGCTTAAAAGAAGTAGATCTGATGGTTGGGGTAACTCTTTCGATTATCCTTATGTTATTGAAAATATAATTTCCATTAACGATAGTGAATATGGAAATGGGTTTTATTATTTTTTCTATAATTGGAAAGTTGATTGGGTCGTTTCCTCATGCGAATCTGAGGAATCTCTTGAAGTGCTTGTCACTCCAAACAATTGTTCAGTATCAATTGATGAATTAACCTTCGATAGCAATCAAATTTTAAATATATATGATTTATTAGGAAGAAAAATTTATTCTAGCTATGAGAATTTAGAATCAGGCACTTACATTATTGAAACTAAAACAAAAAAAATTAAAATCACAAAATAAAATATTATGCAAATTCAATTTAGATTATTTTTATGCTTTTTCTCAATAAATTTTTATCTTGTTTCTCAAACTGTTAATGTCGGCAATACGACCCTAAATGTTAGAGAGGTAATTAACAACCTTAGCATTCCATGGGAAATTAAATGGGGTCCAGATGGATATATTTGGATGACTGAAAGGCCTGGAATTGTTAGTAGAGTAAATGTTGAATCTGGTGAAAAAAAAGTTATTCTTGATATTCAAGATTTAACCTACTCATCATATACAAATAGTGAAGCAGGATTACTTGGGTTTGAATTTCATCCAAACTTTGCTTCCAATAAGATTCTATTTTTAGTATACACATACACAACTAGTTCTGGCCAAATCAAAGAACGCCTTGTTTCGTATAATTACAATGAAACTCTTGACGAGCTCAAAAATGAAGAGATTCTTATTGATAACATTAATGGGTGGACCACTCATGTTGGGTGTAGGATTCTTGCTCTTGATGACAACACCATTTTAATCTCAACTGGCGACGCCCAAGATCAATCTTCCTCTCAAAATTTATTTGAACTTACTGGAAAAATTTTAAGAGTTGATGTTTCAGAGGACAATTTTGGCGGCGTCCCTTCGGATAACCCTGACACATCAAGTTATGTTTATTCTTGGGGTCATAGAAATGCTCAAGGTTTAGAGCTTGCTCCAAATGGAATAGTATATAGCTCTGAACATGGGCCTCAAAATGATGATGAATTAAATATTCTTATGCCTAACAGAAATTATGGGTGGCCAAACGTACATGGTTTCTGTGATGCACCCAACGAAACAAACTTTTGTAATGCAAATGATGTAGTAGAGCCCCTTGTAAATTGGACTCCAACAATTGCTCCTTCTGATATTATTTGGTATGATCATCCTTCTATTCCTGAATTTCAGAATACTCTGCTTATGACTGTATTAAAAAATAAAATGCTTGTTAAATTTGACTTCTCAGATGATGGACTAAGTGTTATTAATCAAACTGAATATTTTAATAATATGTGGGGAAGATTGCGTGATATTTGCGTAAGCCCGGATGGAAAAATATATCTTGCAACAAGTGGATATAGCTGGCCAAGCCAGCCGCCAAATGAAATTATAGAACTCTCTAACGATAACTACTATTTAAATTTAAACGAAACCCATCAGAAAAATCTTTCTATTAATAAAATAATTGATGTGTTGGGAAAAGAAATTTTAAATATAGAAGATTATAAAGGTATACATTTTATAATTTATAATGATGGTTCATCAAAAAAGAAAATAAAATAGGCTATCTACTTATTGCTAATTTTTTGATAAACCTTTTATTATTTTGAATTATTTCTACGATATATAGTCCATTATAAAGTGTCCGTGAATCTATACTTGTTAATGTTTGTCCTGGAAAGATTTGTGACATTTTTAAAATTTTTCCATTTAAATCTATAACATTAACCTTTGTGTTTTCTTTAACTAATCCCAAGCATTGAACAATTATTATCTCTGAAGATTTATTGATGAAAGCGCTAAAACCCATAGTTAAACTTTCATTATTTAAATTTGTTTGATAATAGGTGGTTGTTTGTTCTAAAATACTATTTGTCATACTGTTTGAATATTCGCCATAAAATGTTGGCCCAACAGCATATGGATATTTGGAATTCCAATTTTCATCTACTGTACAAAAATATGCATATGTTCCTTCAGGATACTCTGGTGTTACACAGTGTCTTCCATTATGTTCATCTAAATATTTATCTTCTTCCCGGTCTATAAATTCGTAATCTTCTCTAAAATATCCCAGAAAATATTCTGATATACTTGGCCCATCCTCAACATCTGTTCCATCAGCATGGTGAGTTCTTTCTGTTATATTTCTTAAATTATATCCTGATTCTATTCGAACAACACCTCCAGACCCGTCATTATTTTGATATCCATATGCACCATAAATAGGAAAACCATCAAAAGCATAGCCTAAAAGTGGGGAATGAACAGTTGAATCTATCACATACAATCCGTCTGAATCATACAAATCACAAACATCTGAAACAAGAAACCTATCTAGTTTAAATGCTGATGGATTTTGATGGTGATGATAGTTTCCCATAGCTGGATGTCCTTTTGCGCAATCAAACCCTTCCATTTCTGCAAGAATTGCATCTCTATTCCAATCCATTTCTGCAAGAAATCCACCTGGACATGGAGGGTTGCCAGGACCGCCACACAGTTGGTTGGTGTTTGGGTTCCAAGCAACCCCATCTCTATAATCAAATAGCGCAACTCCGTTAATAAATACCCCTATATTTCCTGGTGTCGTGTAAGTTAAATCACCCAAGTTTTGCTGAGGGTTTCTAGTAATTTTAAAAATCATTGCTTGGTTTTGTGCGTTTGACGGGTTTCCGTCAAGAAAAGGACCTGTTGGATAAGAAGGAACCCCTGTTGCTGTTACATAAACATAATCATTGGAAAACTGAACCTTTTGGCAATTAACTAAAATATTATTTGGAACTAATACTGGAGAACCTGCAATATAATAATTTCCAGTTGTTTCTGTATTTTGAAGCCAAGAATAGATTTCTGGTTGAGAAAAACAATTTACGGTGTTTAGTAAGAGTATGTAGGCTATTTTTTTCATTATTTTAAAAGTTTATTTACAGGAAATTTATTTTCAGGGTTTAATATAAACTCCTTATCATTTAAAGTTAATAAAAAAGATATTATATCTATTGTTTCTTTTTCAGTTAAACTTACAGAATTAAATTTTGGCCCTGAATAATGTTTCAAAACTTCAAATAAATTTGAAAACCTGCCGTCGTGCATATATGGGTAAGTATAAGATAAATTCCTAAGTGAAGGAACTTCAAAAGACATAAAATCGTCACTATTTTTAGTAATACTAAATCTTCCTGAGTCTAATAAAACTTGATTAATGTCCAAAAAATTATTTTCAAACTTATAATTTGTAAACATTGGCTCCTTATGGCAATTACTACAATTTTTTTTGAATAATTCATATCCTCTGATTTCCTGATCTGAAAAGTGATCTTCTCCTAGTCTAAATCTGTCATATTTTGAATTTTTCGAAATTAAAGTTAATTCAAATTGTGAAATTGATTTTAATACCCTATCTAAATTAATTGTGGAATCGCCAAATGCTTCATAAAACATAGTAATATATTTTTGGTTTTTTTTTAATTTATAAAGTAGATTATCTAAAGAATTTCCCATTTCTAAACTGTCCGTTATCGGAACTAATGACTGCATATCTAAATGATTGACGGCGCCGTCTCTCATGAAAGAAGATTTCCAAGCTAAATTAAATAATGGGGGGGCGTTTCTTTTACCGATTTTATCATTTATGCCATGGCTTAATCTATGATCTGTATGTGAAAAAGCATTATATGGGCTATGGCAACTTTCACAAGAAATAGTGCTATCTATTGATAATATAGGGTCGTAAAACAACATTCTTCCCAATTCAATTTTTGTTTTTGATAAATTATTTTTTGAAAAATCATACTTAGTTTTGGGGAAATACTCTGGGTAATTAAAAAGACTTTCCTCAATAAATACGTTAATTATTCCGTAAAATAAAGCTAATTTTAAAAACACTTTCATTTTTTAAATTCAAATGATTTAACAATTAAATTTGAAATGTTTTCCCCTTTTAAACTTGGACTCATAATCATTTGTCTATCACAGTTTATTTTTTTAAGGAACTTATTAAGGTTAAATATTAACCTATGTATGTGTCTTTTTTTGACTAAAACTGTTCTTTTATTATAATACGGCTTTTTGTACCCCCCCAAATGAAAAATGAATTGATTATTATCGTTTGAGCACATGTTACTTTCCCACTCAATTTTAAAATTAATATACCCACTTTGCCAAGCCCAATACATACCCTCTATTGGGTCTAGAGCACCACCCAGTGAACCACTGACATTTATAACACTATCTAATCCTAAATCAAAAGAATATAACTGACTCTTTTTGTTTATTTGAGACTTAATTTTTAAAGATTTGGGGTTGTTAAGATCAACTAAATAAACTTTTTCATCAGTGAATATTTCGTCATTTTTTCTATTATAATAACTTATATTTGAAACATAAAACTTAAGTTTCTTTATATTAAAATGATATTTTCTTATACTGTAATTTTTATTTAATTTAGTGGCCTCATTATTAAATGTTGCTTGAAATTCAATATTCTCTTGCGGGAATAAATTATATGTAAAAAAAATAAACAGAAAGCTTATAAAGTATTTAAAAAAAAAGCCGCAAGTAGCGGCAAATTTTTCAAATTTATTTGACAAGAGTCATTTGTTTTGTTAGAGTAATATTATTTGCCTCAATTTTATAAAAATAAATTCCTGCTGTGAGTGACTTGGCGTTCATTTGAACGCTGTGAGTTCCTTTATCATAAGTGGTGTCAGCAAGAACCATAACTTCTTGACCCAATGAGTTAGATAAATAAAGTTTCACCTTTCCTTTAGTGGGAATATAGAAGCTTATAGATGTATTTTCTTGAACAGGGTTTGGAGCGTTTTGAAACAATTCTAATTTTTGTGAGAGAGATTTAATAATCGAAGCTTGTCCTACAACAGTTACTCCGTCTTTCACATAAACATCTTCTCCTGTTTTGAACTCTTCAATTTTAACTTCAAACATTTCATCTTCTGACTTATCGAATAGTAAAATTGTAAACTTTTCACCTTTAATCATTCCTTCCTTCTCAGGCGTCGTTTCATCATCTCCCCATATTGCAATTCCGGCGTGACCCTCTTGTTCCGGAACCCAAGCTACAGAGCCAACCATATTTCCATTGGTATCATAAACAGCTATTTCGTCACCTAACTCAGGAGATGTTTCCCAGGCTGAACCCAAAATTAATAACGTATGATTTGAACCGGTATTAACTGCGCGCGCAAACCTTTGTGTATTCATTGTTTTTCTTTGATAGCTGCTAAGTTCAGTTGTTTGAGAAAAAACGGTTAAACTAAAAAAGGAAAGTAAAATTGATATGCTTTTTTTCATTTTTAATCTTTTAATTAGATTTACAAATATACAAATTAAAAATAAAATTATTTTTCAATATATAATAATAATTTATAAAAATTTAATAGTTATTTTTGCATTAAAAATTGAAAAATGAAAAAAATAGGTCTATTTTTTGGTTCAGATACTGGAAATACAGAAGAAATAGCAAAGAAAATTCAAAAATTGATCGGCAATGATCTAGTCATTCTATATGACATGTATGATGCAAAAAAAACTGACTTTGAGCAATTTGATAAAATTATATTAGGATTGTCTACTTGGCATGACGGTCAACTTCAAAGCGATTGGGATAGTTTTTTTAATGAATTTCAATCAATAAGCTTTAAAAACAAGACCGTAGCTCTATTTGGCTTAGGTGACCAATTTGTGTATTGTGATTACTTCATTGATGGTGTGGGAATTCTCGGTGAAGTTGTTATAAATAATGGAGGAAAAATCATAGGAAAATGGCCTACCGATGGATATGAACACACATCTTCAAAAGCTGAAAAAGAAAGTGGTTTTTTTCTTGGTCTAGCAATTGATGAAGACAATCAATATGAATTAACTGAAGATCGAATTAATAAATGGTCTGTTCAAATTAAAAAAGAATTTAATCTTTAAGCCTACGTAAACCAGCTTGAATATTTAACATAGTTGTTTGTTGTTTTGTTAATTAATTCTTTAACTTGATGGGTAGTGACCTCTTTAACTTTAACAGCAGGATTTCCAGCATAAATTTCTTGTTCTTTTACTATGGTATTTTCCCTTAAAACTGCCCCTGCAGCAATTATACTGTTGGAGTTTATTAAACAATTATCAAGAATAATGCACCCCATTCCAATTAAGACATCACTCTCAATTACACTACCATGAACAATTGCATTGTGCCCTATTGAAACTCTATCTTTGATAATTGTATGATATTTTTTATATGTGCCATGGATAACGGCTCCGTCTTGAATGTTTACTTTTTTGCCAATATAAATAGAATTCACATCTCCTCTTACAACAGCGTTAAACCATATACTTGACTTCTCTCCAATAGATACATCTCCAATAATTACCGAGGTGTCAGACAAATAAACATTTTTTGAAATTTTAGGAGACCTATCTTTTAATGATTTAATTAGTGCCATAATAGTAATATTTTATAATTTTGTATTTTATGTTAAACAATAATACCCTACATATAACCATTTATTCTGAATCAACACCAAATCCGGGCGTAATGAAATTTGTCTGCAATAAACAAATTTTGTTTTCACCCCCGATTGAGTTCTTAAACGCCAATGAAGGTAAAAATAATTTTATTGCAAAAAAATTATTTCTATTACCTTTAGTAAAAGAAGTTTTTATTGCGAAAAATTTTGTTTCTATCACAAAACATGATTCTTTTCTCTGGGAGGAATATATCAACAATATTAAAGAAGAAATTAAAATAATTTTGACTGAATATTTAAATTCCACAAAATCAAAAGAACCAGTTATTCTTCAAAAAAAAACTGCTATTAAAACAAAAGAAACAAGCCTTAATGCTACTGAAAAAAAAATAATCAAAATTCTTGACGACTATGTTAAGCCTGCTGTTGAGAGCGATGGTGGTAATATAAAGTTTATTTCTTTTTCTAAAGGAACCGTTTCTGTTTTACTTCAAGGAGCCTGTAGTGGTTGCCCTTCATCTGTAATAACACTTAAAAACGGAATAGAGACTCTACTAAAGAATATGATTGGTGACGCTGTTAAAAATGTTGAGGCAATTAATGGATAACAATCAAAAAAAAATTATGAACTTTCCTAAATCAAGACTTAGTCGGCTCAGAAAAAACAAAGAAATTAGAGCTCTTATACAAGAAAACAATGTTGGGGTTAATGATTTAATTACCCCTATTTTTGTAACAGATGGATTAAACAAAAAGATAGAAATTAAGAGTATGCCTAATTATTTTTGTTTCAGTATAGATTTGTTGCTAAAAGAAATATTTGAATGTACATCACTGGGATTAAATTGTTTTTTACTTTTTGCTAAAATTCCTGAATCCCTTAAAGATAATTCTGGTTTAGAAGCTTGTAACCCAAAAGGACTAATGCAAAGAAGTATAAAAAAAATTAAGTCTGTATTTCCTAACATAATTTTAATGAGTGATGTTGCCCTTGACCCTTATTCTATTTTTGGCCAAGATGGTATTGTAAAAGACAATCAAATTGACAATGATGTCACTATTAATATTTTATCAGAAATGGCTTTATCGCATGTTGATTCAGGAGTAGATTTTGTAGCCCCCTCAGACATGATGGATGGAAGAGTAAAGTCTATCAGAACAATCTTAGAGAAAAATAAATATTTCAAGACTGGTATAATGTCATATTCTGCTAAATATGCATCTTCTTTCTATGGGCCTTTTAGAGACGCATTAGAGTCCTCTCCAACCTCAAATATGGACAAACGGTCTTATCAAATTAACCCTTCAAACTCAAAAATAGCAATGCTTGAGGCTAAACAAGATATTTTAGAAGGTGCAGACATTTTAATGGTTAAGCCTGGAATGCCTTATCTCGATATTTTAAATATGATATCAAGGAAATATAATGTCCCTGTAGCAGTATATCAAGTCTCAGGAGAGTATTCTATGATTTATTCAGCACATATTAAAGGGTGGCTTAACTTAGATGATGCAATAATTGAATCTTGTATTGCATTTAAAAGAGCAGGAGCAACACTAATTTCAACATATTTTTCAAAAAAAATAGCACAGTTAATTTCTGAAAAAAAATTTTACTTATGACAAATAAAGCATCTTTTAAAAACGCTAAATTGTTCATACCAGGTGGGGTAAACTCACCCGTAAGATCTTTTAGCTCTGTTGGTGGATGTCCTGTTTTTTTTAAAAAAGCAAAAGGCTCTATAATAACTGATGTTGAAAATAAAAAGTATATAGATTACATTGGGTCTTGGGGGCCCATGATATTGGGGCACTCTTTCCCACCTGTTATTCGCGCTTTAAAACGTGCAAGTAATTTCTCTACGTCATTTGGTGCGCCTTCTTTAATCGAGACGTCTCTTGCAAAATTAATATGCTCCAAAATTCCCTTTGTTGAAAAGATTAGAATGGTGAATTCAGGGACAGAGGCGTGCATGAGCGCAATTAGGCTAGCTAGAGCATATACTGGAAAAGAAAAATTTATAAAATTTGAAGGCTGTTATCATGGTCATTCAGATCAATTTTTAATAAAAGCTGGTTCTGGTCTCAGTACAATAGGGGTTCCTAACTCTCCAGGTGTAACAAAAGGAACGGCTAAAGACACAATTATTGCTGAATATAATAACATTGAAGGCGTTAAAAATAAAATTGCTGAAAATAAAAATAAAATTGCAGCAATTATACTTGAACCTGTGGCTGGCAATATGGGTTGCGTGCCACCCAAAAAGAATTTTCTCAAAGAATTACGTTCTTTGTGTGATTCAAATAATATTGTTTTAATTTTTGACGAGGTCATGACTGGATTTCGTCTTTCTCTTGGCGGAGCTTCAAAAATATATTCTGTCTCCCCTGATCTGGTTTGTTATGGTAAGATTATTGGAGGGGGGCTGCCTGTTGGCGCATTTGGTGGTGGTGATAAAATAATGTCGCTTTTAGCTCCTTTAGGCCCTGTTTATCAAGCTGGAACGCTATCTGGAAACCCTCTTGCAATGACATGTGGTTTTACCTTAATTAACTACCTAAGTAAAAACGAATTTATTTATGATGAATTAAATAATAAAACTGAATATTTAAAAAACGAATTCCAAACTATTTTAAAAAAACATAAAATTTTATCATGTATAAATCAAGTTGGCTCAATGTTAAGTGTTCACTTAAACATTTCAAAGGTTGAAAATTATACAGACGCTTGTGTGGCTAATAATGCTCTTTTCAAAAAACTATTTCATGGTTTAATTTCTAGAGGAGTCTATTTTGCGCCCTCTGCATTTGAATCTTTATTCATCTCCTATTCCCATAATTTAAAGCTTCTAAAAAAAACTGTTGATTCTTTTAATAAAACTATTAAAGAAATAATTTGAAATAGATGACTGTTAAGAAAAAACCCATACCTAAATCTGTTGATAATTTATTATTAGTTAATAAGCCGTTATTTTTTAGTAGTTCATATTTATGCTCCTTATTAAAAAAAAAAATGAAACGAAGTTATGGCAGGCGTATAAAAGTTGGGCATTCAGGAACACTAGACCCTCTTGCTTCTGGGTTAATGATTATATGCACTGGAAAAAAAACTAAACTACTAGCAAGTATGCAAAGTTTAGATAAAGAGTATGTTGCAACAATAAAAGTTGGTGCAACAACACCATGTTATGACGGAGAGTTGGATGAAAATAGGTTTTATAGCACCGCTCACCTGACTCATAGTTTCATAGAAAAAACTATTAATTCTTTTGAGGGGGAAAGATTACAACGCCCCCCTATATATTCAGCAATCAGAAAATCTGGAGATAGGCTATATAACATAGCCCGATCTGGTAGAAGCACCCAAATTGACCTTAGGGAGATAAAAATCCGCTCTATTAAAGTAACTAATATTAATTTACCCTTTATTTCTTTTGTTGTTTCTTGCTCCAAAGGTACTTACATTCGATCACTTGCTAGTGATATTGGTTTTGCTCTAAACTCTGGAGCTTGGCTATATAAATTAACTAGAACCAAGATTGGAAATTATAATATTAATAAAAGTTTTTCCATTGAGGACATTTGCTTTTTCATAATTTTTTTCTTTCTTAAAATTTAAATTTATTGCTACCTTTGAAAAATTAAATATTCTGAATATGATAAATAAAATGAAACTTTCTCACTTTGATTTTGATCTACCTAACGATCTTCTTGCTGATCGACCAAGTGAAAATAGAGACGAATCAAGGCTGATGGTTGTAGATAAGAAGTCTGGAAAAATTGAACATAAATTATTTAAAGATTTAATAGATTACTTTAATGATGATGATGTTATTATATTAAATAACACCAAAGTTTTTCCTGCAAGGATGTATGGAAATAAAGAAAAGACTGGGGCAAAAATTGAAGTTTTTTTGCTTAGAGAGCTTAATAAGGAAAATCGCCTTTGGGATGTTTTAGTTGATCCTGCAAGAAAAATTAGAATTGGTAATAAACTATATTTTGGAGACGACGACTCCTTAGTTGCTGAAGTAATAGATAATACTACTTCGAGAGGTAGGACTCTTCGTTTTTTATTTGATGGATCATACGCTGGCTTTAGAGATAAATTAAATGAACTTGGAGAAACCCCACTCCCAAAATATATTAATCGGGTTCCTGATAAGGAAGATGACGAAAGGTATCAAACTGTTTATGCAAAAAACATTGGTGCCGTTGCTGCGCCTACTGCTGGGATGCATTTTAGCAAACATTTATTAAAGCGACTTGAAATTAAAGGGGTTTCTATGGCTGAAATAACTTTACATGTTGGTCTTGGAACCTTTCGTCCAGTTGAAGTGGAGGACTTGTCCAAACACAAAATGGAATCTGAAAAAATTATAATTTCTGCAAAAGCGTGTGATATAATTAATACAGGAATAAAAGATAATAAAAATGTTTGTGTCGTTGGGACAACCACCATGAGAACGGTTGAAAGTTCTGTTTCAACTTATGGAACACTTAAGCCTTTTGAAGGTTGGACAAATAAATTTATTTTCCCTCCTTATAATTTTAAAATTCCTAACTGTATGGTAACAAACTTTCACACCCCTAAATCCACTTTAATGATGCAAACCTCAGCTTTCTGTGGGTTTGACCTGTTAAAAAAAGCCTACAGAGAAGCTATAAAAGAAAAATATCGCTTTTTTTCCTACGGAGACGCTATGTTTATAAAATAAATTAAAATGCGAAATTACGCTATAATTTTAGCTTCTGGGGAAGGAAGTAGGATGGGAAAGAGTTTTCCTAAACAATTTATGAATCTTAAAGGAAGGCCTGTTTTGTTTCACACAATTGAAAAGTTTTCACAAGTTAAGCGTCTTGAAATAATTTTAGTTTTAAAATCAGACCAAACTTCATTATGGAGTGATTTATGCTTTAAATACAATTTTTCTATTCCTCATAAAATTTGCATAGGAGGAAGCACAAGACACCAGTCTGTTAAAAAGGGGTTAGCTTTATGTAAAAAAAAATCCATCATTGCTATACATGATGGCGTTAGGCCTTTAGTTTCTATAAAATTAATTAATAAAATCTATGCTCTAGCTGAAACTCATGATGCCGTTGTCCCTGCAGTGCCCTGTCATGATTCCGTAAGATTATTTAATTCTAAAAAAAATTTACCTTTGAATCGGAATGACGTTTTTATGATTCAAACTCCTCAATGCTTTAAGTCTGAAGTTATTCTTGAAGCCTACAATAAAATTAAGCTTGATGGCTTTACTGATGATGCTTCTGTTGTTCAACAAACAGGGGTTAGTATCTTCTTAACTGAAGGGGAGAAAGAAAATATAAAAATAACCTTTCCTGAAGATTTAAAAATTGCAAATTGTTTAATTTAAATCTAATGAATAAATTAAATATTAGATCCTTCACTAAAGATGAGTTAGAGTCTTTTTTTATGAACGTCAAAGAAAAAAAATTTAGAGCCAGTCAGGTTTTTAACTGGGTTTGGAAAAATAATGTTAGTGATTTTTACAAAATGAACAACATTCCTTTTTCTTTGAGATCCAAGCTTGATAATTTATTTTATTTTTCTAAAACAACTATTAACTCAAAGCAAATTAGCTCTGATCAAACGATAAAACTAGGTTTTAAACTGAGCGATGGGGTTATTTGTGAGGGGGTTTTAATCCCCTCAAAGAAAAGAATTACTGCCTGTATTTCATCACAAGTTGGTTGTAGTCTCTCTTGTGCTTTTTGTGCTACAGGGAAATTAAAAAGATTGAGAAACATTTCAGCTGAAGAAATTTATGATCAAGTTTATCATATTAAAAAAATATCTGAAAAGGAATTTAAAAAAAACCTAACAAATATTGTTTACATGGGAATGGGGGAGCCCCTTTTAAACTATAAAAATGTTATTCGTTCAATCCAATTTATAACTTCTAAAGAGGGGTTAGCTATTTCTCCAAAAAGAATAACAGTTTCAACTTCCGGAATTGTGAAAATGATAAACAAACTTGCAGATGATTGTGTGAAATTTAACTTAGCCTTATCTCTTCATGCAGCAAATAATGAAAAAAGAAGTCAAATAATGCCTATTAATAACTCTAATAACTTGGAGTCTCTAAAGAGTTCTTTACAATATTTTAATAAAAAAACCAACCGAATAATTACGCTAGAATACATTATATTCAAAGATTTTAACGATTCTATTGATGATGCAAAAGAGCTTATTATATTTGCAAAAGATTTAAAGTGTAAAATAAATATAATTGAGTACAATAATGTTGTGGGGTTAAATTATAATAAAGCTTCAGAGGAAAAAACAAATCAATTTAAATTTTATCTTGAAAAAAGGGGATTAATTGTTAATGTTAGAAAAAGTAGGGGGGAGGATATTGATGCTGCTTGTGGTCAGCTAGCTAATAAAGCTTGATTTTTTTTTAGATTAAGATTGGTTTTATTTCTAACTTTGTATTATGTCATATTTAAATAAAATTAAAAAACCTTATTTATCAGATATTCAATTATTTGAAAAAAAATTTAAAGAATCTTTGTCGAGCAAAGTTCCTCTTTTAGATACTATTACTTATTATATTTTTAGAAACAAGGGTAAACAAATACGCCCCTTGTTTATTTTTATTTGTTCAAATATTTGCGGAAAAATTAATGACAAAACAATTCGTGGGGCTATTCTTATTGAACTTCTGCATACGGCCACTTTAGTTCATGATGATGTTGTTGATGAAGCTAAACAACGTAGAGGTTTTTTTTCTATAAATTATATTTGGAAAAATAAAATTTCTGTTTTGGTTGGTGATTTTTTACTTTCTAAGGGGTTGCTTATCTCAGTAAAAAACAAAGATTTTGATCTTTTAAAAATCACATCGAAAGCTGTGGAACAGATGAGTGAAGGAGAGCTTTTGCAAATTGAAAAATCAAGAAAATATAACTTTGATGAAATAAGTTATTTTGAAATTATAAGAAAAAAAACCGCTTCATTAATAGCGTCTTGTTGCTCGGTTGGTGCAAGTTCATCTACCGCAGATAAAAAAACTATAAATCTGTTCTGGGAGATTGGAGAATACTGCGGTATTGCATTTCAAATAAAAGACGACCTTTTGGATTTTAGTAAAACCAATATTATAGGAAAGCCTGCATCTAATGATATTAAAGAAAAAAAAATCACTTTACCTTTAATTTACTCACTTCAAAATTGCTCTAAAAAAGAAAAAAAAGAAATTTTATTTTTATTTAAAAAAAAAGAAAAATCACCAAAAATTATTAGTGATATTATTTCTTTTATTGAGACTAAAGGTGGTATTGATTATGCTAAGTCTAAAATGATACAATATAAAAATAAAGCTTTAACGTTAATTAAGTCTCTTCCCGAATGTTCAAGTAAACAAGATTTAATTTCTTTATTAAACTTTGTTGTAGAAAGAGAAAAATAAATTTATTTTTGAAAAAATAAATTTAACTTTTGATTCCTAAATTAACAATAGATAATATATTCGAGGCATCCAAAATTGAAGAGGTTGTTCAGGACTTTATTTCTCTCAAAAAAAGAGGAGCAAATTTAATTGGAAAGTGTCCATTCCATGACGAAAAAACCCCTTCTTTTACTGTTTCACCCTCAAAAAACATTTTTAAATGCTTTGGATGTGGTAAAGGAGGTAATCCTGTTAATTTTATTATGGAGCATGAAAAACTTTCATATCCTCAAGCCCTTGAGTATTTAGCCCAAAAGTACAATATAATAATTGAAAAATTAGAACTCTCCCCTGATCAGAAAAAAAAATTAGAGAAAAGTGAGGGATTATATATCATTAATAATATCGCCTCTAAATTTTATAAAAATTCCTTACTAAATTCAAAAGAAGGTAAGCATATTGCTTTAAGTTATCTTTATTCTAGAGGATTTAATTATGAAATTATTGATAAATTTGATATTGGTTTCTGTTTTAATAAAAATGAAACTTTTTATAATTATGCAGAAAACTTAAAGTATTCTAAAAATTTAATTTTAAACTCAGGTTTATGTTTTAAAAAAAACAATAAAATTATAGAAAGGTTTGTAAATCGTATAATTTTTCCAATTCACTCTCTAAGCGGAAGAGTTTTAGGTTTTGGTGGAAGAATATTAAAGCAAGATAAAAATTTAGCAAAATATATTAACTCATCTGAAAACGAAATTTATATAAAAAATAAAATTTTGTATGGAATATATCAATCTAAGTCTGAAATTATCAAACATAATAAGTGTTTTGTTGTAGAGGGTTATACAGATGTTTTATCTCTGCACCAAAACGGAATTAAAAATACAGTTGCTTCTTCTGGAACAGCTTTAACTGAAGGCCAAATTAAACTTATTTCAAGGTTTACTAATAATATTACTTTACTTTTTGATGGAGATGAAGCTGGAATAAAGGCTTCTTTAAAAGGTGTGAATTTAATATTAAAAAATGGATTAAATATAAAAGTTATAAATTTTCCAAAAGGAGAAGACCCAGATTCATTTGCAAAAAATCACGGTAAGTCTATGCTCCAATCCTTCTTATCAGAAAATGAAAAAGATTTTATTGATTTTAGACTAAATATTATATCTGATAAGGATAAAAAAGATCCTATAAAACGATCAAATTTGATTAAAGAACTTTCTTTATCTATATCTTTAATTTCTGACCCTATTACTCGAGCTGTTTATTCTCAAGATTTATCAAAAAAATTAGAAATAAGCGAATCCTTAATTAATTCCAATATTAATAGTATTGTTAAACCTAAAAATCAATTTAGGGCTACTTCCTCTGATACAATTTTATTAAATAAGAATATATATGAATCTCAATTAATTAAATATATGATAAAGTATTCTAATGAGAGTATAATAGTATTTTCTTCTGGTAAAAATACAGAAATAAATATAATAGAGTATATTAAAAATGCTTTGTCTGAAAAAATAGAAAAAAATGAATCGTGGATAAAAAATAAACTACTTAAAAAAATATTTGATGAAATATTACTAAACTATTCGTTGAAAAAAAATCTACTTAATTTCTTTATTAATCATAGTGATCCAGATATATGTAAAAAAGTTGTGGAGTTAATCTTTGAAAAACACTCTCTTTCTAATTGGAGTAAAAAAAATATCTGGGTTCCATTAGAAGTTGATAAACTTTCTTCCTTAGTCCAAGAATCTCTATTAAGGCTTATGCAACTCAGATTAGAAGAGTTAATAAATAAAACTAAGGAAAAATTGTCTAGTGATATTGAAAATAATACTTATTTAAAAAAGTTAATTTCTTTAACTTCAGCAAAAAATAAAATAAAATTAAAACTTGGTAGAGATTGTTAATTTATATTTATTAATCTTTATTTTTTGAAATTTATTTATTTATTAATTTTTTTAATTCTTTTTAAATGTCTTCCACCCTCAAAATCACTATTTATAAAATTATTAATAATTTTATTAGCCATTTTTAATGATATATACCTTGCTGGTAAACATAATATATTTGCATCATTGTGGTTTTTAGCTAATTTTGCTATTTCATTATTCCAACAAACAGCTGCTCTTATATTTTTATATTTATTAGCTGTCATAGCTATTCCATTTCCTGTTCCACAGATGAGAATTCCAAAATTATATTTATTTAAAATAAATTCTTTAATAAGTTTATGTGCATATACTGGGTAATCTACACTATCATTAGAATAGCAACCTACATCTTTAATATTTAAGTTAAACTTTGATATATTTTTTTTTATATTTTCCTTTAAAT
>CACDER010000012.1 GCA_902551855.1 uncultured Cryomorphaceae bacterium
AAATATGCCATTCCATAAAGAGCTATACCTATTCCTATAAAAAATTTAAAATCTAGTTTATCTGAGCCAAAGAGAATTAATAAAAAAGAAGGAACAGCAAAAATTAAAAAAAAATAGTCATTTTTTTGAAATATTTTATTTCTATCAACTTTATGATGGTCTTCATGTAAGTTCCATAAAAATCCATGCATTACATATTTATGAGTAGCCCAAGACACAAATTCCATTATTGAAAAAGTAGAAAAGGTAATGATTATATTTACTAGCATTTTTATTTTATATAATTTTAAAAAAATCAAATAATATTACTTTAACTAAAATTAAAATTTTCTTAAAGTTAGAAATTCTAAATCTTTTTTTTAATAAATTTTCACTATTTATTTTTTTGACTTTCTTAAATAATTCCAAATAATATAAATAAGATAAGTACACACCTTTTTTTGATGATTTGGGTAATTTTTTAATACCAATCAAAGCATGATCAAAATCTTTTTTAATATTTTTTTCAATTTTTAATTTATCAATATTTGTAAAATTTTCTAAGTTGACATTGGGAAAATAAGTTCTTCCTAAATTAGTATAATCTGATCCTACATCTCTTAAAAAATTTATTTTTTGAAAAGCAGCTCCCAGACTCATCGCATAAGGTTTAAGTTTAGTGTATTTATCTTTATCAAATACTTTTAGACACATTAAACCAACTACTTGAGCAGATCCTAAGATATATTTTTTATATTTCGCTTGGTTATATTCTTGTTTATTTAAATCCATTTCCATGCTTTCTAGAAAGCAATCAACAAGTTCAATGTCAATTTCATATTTATTTACGACTCTCTGAAAACTATTTAAAATTGGGTTTAGGCTGATTTTACTTTTGATTGATTCATGGGTATCTTTTTTGAATTTATTAAGTAATTTTTTTTTGTTGAATTCATGAAATGTATCAACAATCTCATCAGCAAATCGAACAAAACCATAAATTGAATAAATTTCATTTTGAATATTTTTATCGATAGTTTTAATTCCTAATGTAAAACTTGTACTATACATTTTTGTTGTTAAAATACTTGTTTTTAGAGATATTTTATCAAATATTTTTTTCATTTCTTGTTAATTTTTTTTAATAAATACTCTGAAACAACTTTTCCAGATATAATAGAGGGAGGAACCCCTGGTCCTGGAACAGTAAGCTGTCCAGTATAAAACAAATTTTTAATCTTTCTGTTGAATATTTTAGGTTTTAAATTTGCGGTTTGAAGAAGAGTATTTGCTAGACCATAAGCATTACCCTTATACGAATTGTAATCATCAATGAAATCTTTTACACAATAACTTTTATTGAACTCAATATAAGGATTTATATCTTCGTTGCAGTATTTTTCTAGTCTATTAATAATTAATTTGAAATATTTATTTCTGATTGTATCATTATCTTTAAGTCCAGGGGATATAGGCATTAAAATGAAAATATTTTCTTTCCCTGGAGGAGCTGTTGATTTATCAGTTACTGATGTAGCACTAGCATAAAATAAGGGTCTAGATGGCCATTTTTTTGATTTATATATTTCATGTGCGTGATTATCAATATCTTCATCAAAAAAAAGATTATGATGATTTAATTTTTTTAATTTTTTACCAACTCCTAAGTAAAAGATCAAGCAAGATGGGGACATAACTCTTGATTCCCAGTATTTTTTTGAATAATTACTATATTTTTCTGGTAAAAGTTGTTGATCAACGAATTGATAATCATTAGAGCAAAGGAGTACGTCAATATTAATCTTTTTGGAATCACTTTCAATTGATTTTACAAGATTATCTGATATATTTAATTTTTTAACATTAAAATTTTTATAAAATTTAACTCCATTTTCTTTACAAACTTTAACCATTCCCTCGACAACTTTATTAAAACCACCAATTGGATAAAATGTTCCTTGTTTGAGACCTGAATAAGCCATTAAGCTGTAAAGTGCAGGAGTTTCTTGTGGAGTAGAACCTAAAAAAAGAACTGGAAATTCAAGTATTGATCTTAAATAATGATTTTTAAAAAATTTTCTGACATGTTTTCTATAAGAAGAAAATATTTGAAGTTTAAATATATTTTTAAAAATTTCAGGTTTAAATAATTCTTTAATTGATACACCAGGTTCATGAACAAGTTTTTTTATTCCAAAATTGTATTTAAATTCAGCTTCATTGATAAATTCTATTAATTTTTTTGAAGCTCCTTTCTCATAACTTTCAAATAAGTTTAATATTTCATTCCAATTACTACTTAAACTAATTTTATAGAAATCTTTAAAAATTATATCAAATCCAGGATTTAATTTGATAAGATTATAAAAATCATCAGGTTTGTGGTTAAAATCATTAAAGAAATTTTCAAATACATCAGGCATCCAATACCAGCTTGGTCCCATATCAAAGGTATATCCTTTATATTTTAATTTTCTGGCTCTACCTCCTAGAGTTGAATTTTTTTCGTAAACCTCAACTTTATAACCTTTTTTTGATAAATAAGCAGCAGCACTTAGTCCTGAAAAACCACTTCCTATTATTGAATATTTCATAATAATTTTTTAAGTTTTGTATGTCAATTCTAAATTGTATATTTTTTTTCTTCAATTTTTATACAAAAATAATGATATTCAAATATTTTTGTGTTAATTTTACATTATAATTTTTAAAATGTACAGAATAGATCAATTTTCCAAAATAACTCATATCAATAAACTCTTATTGAGAACTTGGGAAAAACGATATACCTTTTTAGTTCCTCACAGAACCTCAACCAATATAAGGTATTATGATGACTCGATGATAGTTAAAGCTTTAAATATTAAATTATTAATAAATAGCGGCATAAAAGTTTCTAATATTTCAAAAATGTCAAATGAGGAAATAGTTTCTCATGTTCACAAGATTGAAATCAACAATTCTCATAATACTTTTGTAGATGTTAATATATCTAAAATTATTGAATTTTCATTAACTTTTGATAAAGATAAATTAAGTGAACTCTACGAAAATGGAATTTCTAAGAAAGGGGTTATTAACTATTACAGAGACATTATTATTCCAACTTTGCAAAGAGTTGGTATATTATGGTTGGGAGATATGATGTCTCATGCACAAGAACATTTTTTATCATCTTTTTTAAAACAAAAACTAAATTACTCTATTGAATTAATAGATAATTACAATTCAACAAAAGATAAATGGATCTTATTTTTACCGGAAAATGAATTACATGAAATATCTTTATTAATATCCAAATTGATTTTATTGACTAAGGGTTTTGATGTTCTTTATCTTGGTCCTAATCTTCCTTTTGATTCTTTGAAAAATATAGATATTAAATTTTTTAAGTCAAATTTATTATTTTTTTGTATCTCAAATGAATCATTATCTAACATAAATAATAAACTAGATGTTTTAAATAAGAATTTTCCAGAGTCTAAAATTCATTTAATATTATCTAAAACTAATAAAAAAATAATCGAAAATAAATATTTTCTAAAGACTTTCTCCGAAATTGATACTTTTTCAAAATATTTAGATAACCTTTAAAACTATAGCATTGTATTACCAATTTAAAAGAGAACAAATTTTAAAGACAGACATAAATACAATTTGGAAGTTTGCATCCTCCCCTGAAAATTTGAAAATTATAACTCCAGATTACATGAACTTTAAAATTACTACAAAAGATTTAAAAAAATCTATCTATCCTGGTATGATCATAACTTACAGTGTTTCACCCGTTTTTAACTTCCCAATGAATTGGGTTACTGAAATAACATGCGTCAAGGATTGTGAATATTTTGTTGATGTACAAAAGATGGGACCCTATAAAATGTGGCATCATCAGCATTTTTTTGAGAAAAAAAATCAGGATATATTAATGACTGATATAGTTACCTATATACCTCCGTTTGGAATATTAGGAAGAATTGCAAACATAATCTTTATAAAAAATAAATTAAAAGCTATATTTGATTACAGAGAAAATAAAATGAATTTAATTTTCAATAACTAAACAATTTTATCAATTTCTTTCATTATTTCGTTAGCTTTGCTAAAGTATTCATCAGATTTTTTTCTGTCTATCTTTGAATAATCAAAATAAAGTTTCATATATTTTTTATACTCTCTTTTAAGTTTATTTTTTTTTGAAAAATATTTAAACATGATATTAAGTTAAATTAGCTTTACCTCCATCAATAGATAAGTTGGTTCCAGTCATCCATTCAGCATCGTTCGAAATTAGAAAATTTGCCATTGAGGAGATATCATGTGGTCTACCTATTTTTTGAAGTGGGTGTGTACTTTTTATATTTTCAATTTTTTTCTCATGATTTAGTAAGTGACTGGATAAAGGTGTATTTACTATTGAAGGTGAAATAATATTAAATCTAATTTTTGGAGCATATTCTTTAGCAAGAGATAAGAATAATCCTTCAAGAGCACTTTTAGAAGTAGCAATAGAGCTATGGTAATTAAAGCCTTTTTTAGCACAAACAGAAGAAAATCCAACTACTGATGCTGAAGTAGAATTTTTCATAAGATTGACAACTGATTTGAAAACTTTAATAAATCCCATAACGTTAATATTGAATTCTTCAATAAAATCTTCTTCCTTTATACTAGTAAATGGTTTTAGTTTAATTGTACCTGGGCAATAGACTAAAGAATCAAGATTTTCGGTAATTAAATTTCTATCAAAGTTATAATTTAAAATGTCTAATTTAAATTTTGTTAAATTTTCGTGATCAAAATTTATTTCATTTGTGTTGTAACTAGCATAAACTTGATTTCCAAATTCAATTTGCTTTTTCAAAAGATCGTTTCCAATACCCGATGAGGCACCAATAATTAAAGTTTTTTTCATTTTGTCTAACTTTTATTTTAATTTCTTATACAAATTTAGTAAATTTGCATTAAATAAAAAAATTATATTATGTCAACAAGAGGAATTTCAAAAGAAAAAGCAAAAAAAATTGTAGATACAATTAAAAGTAAAAAAGCAAATATTGTCTTTTACACCGATAAAATTTCTATAAGCTTATCAAGTATTGAAAAAGCCGAATTTTGGAAGTCAAAATTTCCAGCTGGTAAAATTAGATTGACTTAGATAATCCCTCCTTATAGACCTTGATTGCTCTAGTTCTAGCAATTTTGTGGTCTATAATTTGTTGAGAGTAGTCTTTTGTTCCTAATTCTTTTACCCATTTTTTCGTGTATTTAAAATCCGGATCAAATTTCTTCCTCTGTTCAAATGGATTAAATATCCTGAAATAAGGTGCTGAGTCACACCCTGTACCTGCAGCCCATTGCCAGTTTCCATTATTTGATGATAATTCAAAATCTAGTAGCTTTTTAGCAAAATATTTTTCACCATATCTCCAATCTGTGAGAAGATGTTTGCACAGAAAACCAGCTGTTATCATTCTAACTCTGTTATGCATATACCCTGTTTCATTTAATTCCCTCATACCTGCGTCTACAATTGGATAACCTGTATTTCCATTTTTCCATTTTTCAAAATCATTTGAATTATTTAACCACTTAATATTATCATATTTAGGTTTAAAATTTTTATCTACAACATTTGGAAAATTGAATAGAATTTGCATAAAAAATTCTCTCCATATTAACTCTGATAAATAAGTATCAGAAACTTCAATTGAATTTTTAACTAATTTTCTTATGCTAACTATCCCAAATCTTAGATAGGGGCCTATTCTACTTGTTTTATCTAAATAAGGAAAATCTCTATTTTTAGAATAATTATTTATATTTATGATTGAATAAGGCTTAACTCTAATTTTAGATTTTTTAAATCCTAGACTCTTTAAAGTGGGAAAATTTAAATCAGATTTATAGAAATTATCATAAAATATGAGATCATTAGTAATAATTTTTTTGTGTTCCTCTTTAAATTTTTTTAACCATTTATTTTTATAAGGAGTAAATACTGTATATGGTCTTCCATCATTTTTTACTATTTCATTTTCTTCATATATAACTTGATCTTTATAAATTTTATATTCAATATTATGATTTTTAAATAATTCTTTAACATTTGAATCTCTTTCAATAGCATATGGTTCATAATCTTTATTAAATGACACATTTTTGATATCATATTTGAAAATCAGGTTTTTCCATATATCAATAACTTTTCCTTTTTTTACGAGAATAGACGAATTAACTTTTTTAAGTTCGTTATTCATTAAGAACAAATTTTCGTAAATAAAATTTATTCTTGCATCGTCTATATCAATATTTTTTGTTATGTCAATATCAAAAATAAATATTGGAATAATATTTTTATTTTTAAGTATATCTATAAGACCTGTATTATCAATAAATCTTAAGTCTCTTCTGAACCAAAAAAAATTTACTTTTTCTTTCATAATTTATTATTTTTTATATGCCTATAGTTTGAAAAAATGAAATTATTAATTGCCACAATCCAATGAATAAAAAATGCATATAGAATATTACCAGAATTTAATGTAATTAAACAAATTAAAATTCCAAAAGGGATACAAGCAATTATTTCTTTTTTACTTTTATGAAAATGTGCAATACAATATGTTAGAGTATTAAGTATAATTATCAATGGTACGTTAAAATTAGGAATAAGATTTAAAAATAATAATCCTCTAAATAGATACTCATAAGCAAATAAATAAATTCCCCAAGTCATAATATTTACAATGAATTTGAATCCATTCCAATTTAATATTTTTACTTCTGGATAGTCTGATATTTTTTTAGAATTGAGGTATGATATTGGTAGGACAAATAAAATTAGAAGAAGAAATAATTCAATTTTTAAGTTGAATAAATCTTCAATGTTAAAAAATAATTTTTTTTTATTAATCAAAAATGGTGTCAAAAACATAAGAAAAAAACCAATTATTCTAATTATTTGGAAATAGTAGAATGATGATTCATTAGTAAATATTGTATAAATTTTCTTCTTTAAATAATTATTTTTTAAAAGTATTATAAATAATATAAAATAAAATACTGGCGAAAATGCAAAAAATAGATTACCAAGCATTATTGTATATAATTAATTATCTTTTTACTTGTGGGAGAGGTAGTTGAATAGAAAAAATCAATTAAATTTCCATTTGGATCTATTAGATATTTTTGAAAATTCCATTTTACTGAGCTTGAAAATTTATTGTTAAATTCTTTTGATGTAAGCCATTTATATAATTCATGTTGAGATTCACCTTTTACATTGATTTTTTTTGAAATAGGAAATGTAATATTATAATTATTAGAGCAAAATTCTAATATTTCTGACGAATTTCCAGGTTCTTGTCTTCCAAATTGATTACAAGGAAAAGCTAAAACTACTAATTTGTCTTTGTATGTATTATAAAGTTTTTCAAGTGAGTTATATTGGTATGTAAAACCACAATATGACGCAACATTTACAATTAATAAATATTTACCTTTATATTTACTTAAAGAGATCTTTTCACCATCAATAGATTCATAACTTAAATCGAAAATAGTGTTTTGAGAATAAATATTGTTTGAAAGCATTATTAAAAGTATTATAAAAATTAATTTTTTTGACATCAAGCTTTTTTTTATACAAAATTATGATATATTTTTAACAAAATTTAAATAATAAATATTTAATGACCAATTTTGATAAAAAAGTTAAAAACAAATTTTTTTTTAGTATTTTTTTACTTTTAAACCTTCCATTGGCATGGATTGCAGGTTTAAAATTGAATGATTTTAATTCCTCGCAATGCTCCGTATATTTAAAACATTCTTATCTAAATCAAAATCCCTTTAAGTCTATATATTGGGCATGTCAGGGAATGGCAGCTGAATTATCTACTGGGTTGTTAGCTTTTCGATATATTGATATGTCAGGTAAGAAAATTTCACTATTAGTCATAGATGTTAAATCAAAATTTTTTAAAAAAGCAACAGGTAAAGTTGTCTTTAATTGTAATGACGGTTTACTAATTCATAAAACAATTCAAAAAACGATATCTGAAGGCAAACCCCAAACATGTTTGACTAATTCTATTGGTTTTGATGAGAATAATAATATGGTTTCTAGCTTTGATATAACGTGGTCATTCAAACTAAAATAATCATAGATAAATATTATTTAACTATGAATTTTTTTGTTACGTATTTATCATTAAAATTTATTCTAGCCCAATAAACTCCATCAGATAAAGATTCAATTGAAATCTTGTTACTAATATTAGAAATTTCCTTACTAATCAAAATTTTGCCAATGGAATTAAATATTTCAACCTTATAGCTATTATTAATATTGTCAACATTAAAATTGATGAAATTATTAGATGGATTTGGATAAATATTAATAAGATTCTCAGGTAAGCTAATAAATTGTGTTTTTAGGTTGTTAAAATTTGTTATTGGAATTTTTATAAATACAATATCATTTTGAATAATTGGATCTAAGTCACCTTGGATATGTAGTCCAGGATACGCATCTCTTTGATAAGTTAGATATACGTAATCATCAACTATATTTGAAATACAGGGATAGACCCCTTCTAAAAGTGGATCTCCATTATTAGGATCTGTTACTTCTGACATAATATCAAAAGGATCTGTCCAAGTAGTTCCATTATCTTCGGACTTCATAACATAAATATGTCTGTAATGTTCGTTAAATAATGGATCATTTATTTCAATTTGAAGTTCATTGAGAGTTTCTTGAACTCCAGAATAAGCTAGGTAAATATCTCCATTTTCTCCAATTAAACTAGTTGGTTGACTTTCAAGTGAAAGTCCATAATAAGCGATATTTTCAATAGAAGCAATATCTAAAGTTCCATTACCATTTAAGTCTAAAGTTGATGTTATTATTTTTCCAGGAATGAAGTCATACAAAATTGAATCAGTTAAATCTTCGTTATAATCATAAAAAAATAAAGTATCATTTGAATATTCACTCCAATACATAAGTCCATTTGTTGTAGGATAATAGGAATAAGCTCCCTCTTCATCATCAGCCAAATTTGAATTAGAATAATCCATTAATCCATAAAAAACATGTACTCTGTTGTTATTGTCAATTGAAATGCTAAAAGACTGATCTGAATTTGTAATTCTTCCAGCAAATAAAGGAAAATTCATAGAGTCAACAGTGATAGAATCATCAAATAAAGGAATGGGGTGTTCTCTTAGTATAGTTTTATTCCATGTATTTCCATTATCTACGGATTTCATTAAGATAACGTCTGTCCATGGTCCCCCGAGTACAAATGCAACAACATCACCCTTGACATCTAAAGCGTATGCATCTCCACCAAATCCATTGTAATTATTTGAATCAATATCAGGTATGATATAATCTAAAATATCCCAGTTATCACCTCCATTTTGAGATCTTGAGTAAGAAACGTAATTTTTATCTAAAGAGTAAGTATTAGATATCAAATGAATTGTTTCACCATTTGATCCTCCTACTTTCATTCTTGGCCAAACATTATCATAAACAAATCCAAAATCAGAATTTGGCAGAAGTGATTCAATCCAATTTCCTTCTCCTAAAGTTAATCTTTTTGTAATTTGAGTATGATACTCTGGATTACCAAATATGTGACTTGCAAGAATTTCTCCGCCTTTAAGTCCAGCAATCGATGGCCAACCTGTCCTTTCTGTTTCTATTCTAACATTTGGATAGTCCATCCAAGAATTTCCGTCATAAAAGTTATATCCAGTTCCTCTTTCAGGAAAACCATCATTAGTATTTGGACTCATTGTCCATACAGCAGATATATTTCCATTTTCATGGACATATAGTCTGTTTTGAACTGATTTGTTTGTTTGTAAATCATAATATGTATTACCAATTATTTCTTCATTACCACCCCAAGAATATTTTGATGGTACATTAGTTGAAATATAATGTTTAACTTCATTAAATTGTAAATTTTGATTTGTACATTTAGAGTCAGATATTACTTTCTCTGATTTATTTAATTTTTCTGGAATAAAATTGATAAAATTTTGAGAAAATGAGAAAAAATAAATAAACGAACAAAGAATAAATAGTAGTTTTTTCATGGTTGATTTTTTAACTTTTTAGCAATATAATATTTTCATGTTAAATTATAAAATTATTTTACCAAATGATTAAATGGCAATATTTTTTTAAATTACGAGTTATTGTAAAAGATTTTTTAAATAGAAATGGTGATTATATATTATTATCATCTTTTATTTCAAAATTTTTAAGTTTTATAACTTCGATTTTTTTAATTAGGATTATTAGTAGTTCAGATTTTGGAATACTTGCTTATTCCATGTCAATATTATCTTTTTTTATACCATTTTCTGGAGGTGGGATGCATTTTTCTTATTTAAGATTTGCTCCAAATCATAAATCTAACGATAGACACAGGCTTTTTTCTAATACTCTATTTATTGGTTTTCTTTTTTCAATTTTGACGATATTATTTCTTTTTTATCTAATTAGTAAATTAAATATTAAGGATAGTTTATTTTATAATGTAATATACTTATTAAGTTTATACCAGCTAAGTTATTTTGTTACAGAATTGATTAAAATTAATTTTTTAGTTGAAAGTTTAAATAAAAGATTTGCATTTTTGGAAATTATAATTTCATTTTCAATTTTTATTTTTGGTATTATTTTTGCTTACATTTTTGGTTTAATGGGATATGTTTATGTATATGTTTTTTTTCCTTTGATTTGTGTTTTACCATATTTAAATTTTAAATCACTAAAAATAAAACTACCGAAAAAATATATTTCATATGGGATATGGGTTGGTATTGGTTCTATTGCATCCCAATTATTATATTCAATTGATATTTTTTTAATTGGTAATATTATAAAAAATAACCATCAAATTGCATTATATAAGTCTGCTTCAATTATTCCTATGGCTATTTTTTTTATTCCAAATTCATTTTTAAAATCATTTTATACTGATCTGGCAAAAAACTCTAAAAATAAAATTTTTATTATAAAATTTTTAAAAGATTATTTGTCAATCTTTTTTGTAGTTACAATTTGTTTGTTTTCTTTTTTATTTATTTTTTCAAAGGAAATCATATTGATTTTTTTTGGACTTGAGTATTTGGATTGTTTGTCAAGTTATAAAATTTTGTTAATTGGTTCAATAGGTGCTTTTTTACTAAGAATTCCTTTTGGAAATTTGTTAGCTGCATTAGGAAAATCAGACTGGAATGCATTTATTTCAATAGCTTTAATATTAATGAATATTTTAATGAATATTATTTTTATTCCAAATTATGGAATAAATGGAGCTGCAATTGTAACTTCTTTTTTATTTTGGTTATCAGGGCTGATTTCTTTATTTATGTCTTTAATCTATGTATTTAAATTAGATTAAATTTCATACAGCTTATTAATTTTACTCTGAACTTCAATAGATTTAAATTTTTCGGAAATTTTGATGAAATTATTTTTTCTGTAATTTTTATAATTTCTTTTTATTTCAATCATTGCATTGATAAGACTATTTGGGATATTACTATCAAATAAAATTCCGGTAGATTCAGTTAAATACTCTTCTGGTCCTCCACATTTAGAACTTATCACAGGAATTCCAAGACTCAAGGCCTCAACACAAACAATAGAGAATGATTCATAGAAACTATTGATTATTAATACATGAGACTTTTGAATATAGATATCAATATTTTCCTTAGATTTTGAACCCAAAAAATTGATTTTTTTATTTAAAAATAGTTTATCTCTCAAATTTTTTAAGTTCTTTAAGTCTTTACCATTTCCAATTATATCAAGTTTAACATTAATATTTTTTTTAATTAACTCATTTATTGCAATAATAATTTGACTTATATTTTTTACCTCATCAACTAAATCACCAATAAAAATAAACGTGAAAATTTTATTTTTTTTGACACTAGAAACTTTACAATCAACTACATTTGGTATAATCTTGAATTGACTTTTGATTCCAAATTTAATCATTTCATTTTTTAACGAATTAGAGACAACAACTAATCTTTTAGTATTTTTTGCAACCAAAATTCTGATAAATTTTGATAAGTTAGATAATTTGTACTTTGATTTTGTACTATAGCCACTCCAGTGTTCTGAAACGATAAATGGAATATTTTTGAATTTATAAATTATATATGATAAAGTAGAATTCCATCCCATTATATGACTGTGAATTAAATCTGGATTATAATTTATTATCTCCTTTAAACATATGTAAAGTAAATTTATTTTTGAAATTATATTATCTTTTTTATAATAAATTATAAATTCTTCTATATTATTTTTTTTAGTTCTTTTGATAATATAATTATTGATTTGATTGGAGTTTTTTTGTAAATAAATTACTTTATTGTCAATGTTTTTAGATATTAAATCAATTTGTCTTTTTATGAATATTCCCTTTGTAGGGTCTAACAAATTTGGATACCATTTTGTCAAATGCAAAATTTTCATTAATATATTTTTTAACAATTTCAATAAAAGATTTATAATATTTTAAAATTTTCAATAGAAAGTTTAAATTTGCCAAAATATATGGTGGTTGTAGCTCAGTTGGTTAGAGCACCGGGTTGTGGTTCCGGGGGTCGTGGGTTCGAATCCCATCTTCCACCCAATTTTAGAAAGTTGATTTAAATTTCGACTGATATTCGCTAAAATCTTCTTGACTTTCAATATCCAAATATTTGTCTTCTGCAAAAAGCTTCAAATATAATTCAATTTTATTAGGAGTTAGATATCCTTTAATTGGAGCTATTATGTCTAGATTTTCATCCATATAAATAACTGTTGGATAAGAGGAAACACCCAATGCATTAGCAAATTCATGTTGACTATTTCTAATTCTTGAATTCATATTAAAAGAAGGATTTGTATATGTATTCCCTTTAAAAGTCAAACTTTCACCGCTCTCAGCATCAAATTTAACAGCGTAAAAGTATTTATTTATGTATTCAATAACATTAATGTTTGAGAACGTATTTTTATCCATCATTTTACATGGACCGCACCATTTTGTATAAACATCAATTAAAACTTTCTTTGGTTTTTTCTTTTGAAGATTTTGAACTTCTTCAATTGAAATCCAATTAATGTTATTTTGAGAAAAAATGTAATTTGGTAACAAAATAGTTACACATATAATTATAATTGTTTTTTTCATAGTTCCTTCATTAACTCTAAATCAAAAATACAATAAATAAAATTAAAATGAGCATCATACTATATTATTCTATTCCGTGCATAAGTTTCTTTAAAGCAAAACTTAATATAAATAAAATTATACCACCAGAAACAGGAATCCATACCAAAATTTCAAAAAAATCAGACATTGACGATTCAGAAGCAATTTTTTCCATGTAACTTGATAATGATCCAGCAAGTTTGTTACCCATTGCAGATGCGAAAAACCAAATTCCAAACATTATCCCAAGTAATCTATTCGGAGAAAGTTTGTTTACATAAGATAACCCTACAGGAGATAAACTTAATTCACCCATTGTATGAAGTAGATAAGCTAATGTTAAAAAAATCATACTAACTTTTTTGGTTGTAATTTCTGAGTCTAATCCTGAAGAGCCAAAAACCATCGGAATAAAACCTATACCCAATAAAATTAATCCAATAGCAAATTTTTGAGGACCATTGGGATTAATTTTTGTTTTAGACAACTTTTCCCATATAACAGAAAAAACAGGAGCCAGAGTAAATATGAATAGAGCATTTAAACTTTGAAACCATGTGGCTGGAACCTCAGGATTATCAATTAAATAATTGTTGTAAATCATATATCCAATTAATAACCATAGTAATAGAACACTGATTCCCATAAATGTAATGGCTTTTGAGTAAATCTTACCAACTGCCTTGTTCATACTTATAAACAACCAAGTTAATATAACGACAGGAAGGGCTGATAAAATTGCACTAATTATTTTATACAATATAATGGCCATATTGCTAACTAGTTGACGATCAGTATGTTTACTTGCAAAAATGTTCATACTTGATCCAGCTTGTTCAAATGCAGCCCAAAAAAAGATAGAAAAAAATGCTAGAACCCCTACTACTATTAATCTGTCCTTTTCTATTTTATTCAATGGTTCTTTTTTGACTTCATCTAAACTCTTTTCTGATTTTACAGGGGCTAATCCAATTTCACCAAACATGTTTTCAGAGAGTTTAAACTGAATTAATCCTATTAACATAAAAATTCCAGCTAAACCAAATCCGTAGTGCCATCCAAAGGTCTCTCCAAGATATCCACAAAGAATTGATCCCAGAAATGCTCCAACATTAATTCCTTGATAAAAAATTGTGTATCCAGAATCTTTTTTATTTGAACCATCAGGATAAAGTTGACCAACAATTGATGATATATTTGGTTTAAAAAATCCATTACCCAACACAAGTAAAATAAGACCAAGATAAAATGCTGGTATTGGTTTAAATGCTAATGATAAATGACCTAAAGTCATTAATAATCCACCAATAACTATTGCTTTTCTAAAACCAATTATCTTATCGGCAATGATACCTCCAAAAATTGGGGTAATGTAAACAAACATTGTATACCATCCATAAAGCTCACTAGCATTACTTTGACTCCAGCCAAGACCAGGGTTGTCAGATGAAATTTCGCTTATTAAGTATAAAACTAATAGAGCTCTCATACCATAGTATGAAAATCTTTCCCACATTTCGGTAAAAAAAAGCATAAATAGACCTACAGGATGGCCAAATATTTCTTTTTCAGTTGCAATATTTTTTTTCATTTGTTTTATTTTGGAAGCCTAAATTAAAAAAAAAAAATTATAAATTATTTTTGATAAAATTAGTCATTTTAGTATAAAGGTTAAATCTTGTTGAGCCACCATATATTCCATGATTTTTGTTAGGATAAATAAAAAATTCAAATTGCTTATTTGATTTAATTAACTCATTTGCTAACTCCATTGAATTTTGAAAATGAACATTATCATCTGCTGATCCATGAATTAAAAGGTATTTTCCTTTAAGTTTACTTGCAAAGTTAATAGGGGAATTTAAATCATATCCTTCAGAATTTTCTTTTGGAGTTCTCATATACCTTTCAGTATATATAGAATCATAAAATCGCCAGTTTGTAACAGGGGCAACAGCTATTCCCATTTTAAAAATATCTGATCCTTTAAAGAGGCATAATGATGACATGTAACCTCCATAACTCCAACCAAAAATTCCAATTCTGTTAGAATCAACATAATTCAAATTAGATAAAAATTTGTTTGCATCAATTTGATCTATTGTTTCAAGTTTACCAAGGTTCAAATAAGTACATTTTTTAAAATCACTGCCTCTGCCACCAGTGCCTCTATTATCAACGGAAGCAACAATATAACCTTCTTTTGCTAACATTTGAAACCAAAGAAAATTATAACCTCCCCAACTATCAAGGACTTGTTGGGAGCCTGGTCCTCCATATGTATACATAAATACAGGATATTTTTTTGTTTCTTTAAAATTTGGGGGTTTGATTATCCAACCGTTTAAATCAATATTACTTGAATTAGAAAATTTAAAAAATTCTTTTTTGGACAATTTTGAATTTGCTAATTCATTTTTTAATCTTTCATTATCAATAATATTTCTAATAAAATTTCCTTTGGAATCTATTAGATCAAATTCGTAAGGAGAATTTGCATTAGAATATTCATTAATCAAAAAATTAAAGTTTTTACTAAAATAAGCATCATTAAATCCAATTTTTTGGGAAATTTTAGTTTTATTTTTTCCATTAATTTCAATAGAATAAATATCTCTTCTAAGGGGACTAGCTTCTGATGATCGATAAAATATTTTATTATTTAAATTATCATATCCATAAAATTGATCAATATCGTAATTTCCTTTTGTAATTTTATTTAAAAGTCTACCTTTAATATCATAATAATAAATATGATTATATCCTGATTTTTCGCTTGTCCATATAAAATTATTATCATTAGAAATAAATTCTAAATTATCATGAATTTCAATATATGCATCATCTTTTTCTGTTAAAATCGTGGTAATTTTATTTTTTCTAACATTATGTAAAATTAATTCTAGTTTATTTTGATGTCTATTTAATTTTTCTATCACCAATAAATCGTCATTATTTGTCCATTTGATTCTTGGAATATAAAAATCATTTTTATCTTTAATGTTAATTTTCTTTGAAATATTTTTAACTAAATCATAAACATAAATTTCAACTTTAGAATTTTTTTCTCCAGCTTTAGGATATTTGAAATTATATCTAGAAGGATATAAACCGTCATAAATATCCATACTAAATTCTTTAACTTCCTTTTCGTTGAACTTGTAATAAGCAAGTTTCGAACCACTTTTATTCCAATATATACCGTTTTTAAGCATAAATTCTTCCTCGTAGACCCAATCAGGTGATCCATTTATTATAAGATTTTTTTCTCCATCATTTGTTATTTGAATTATATTGTTACTTTCAAGATTTTTAATGTAAATATTATTTTCAAAAACATATGAAATATTTTTATTATCGGGTGAAAAAATAGCTATATTTTGTTTTCCAGAGGAGAGGTTTTCAAGTGATTTTTTTTCAATGTCGTATATATAATAATTAGATTTTTTAGAATATCTATAAATTGATTCTGTTTGAGTAGAGAGTAGGATTTTTGATTCATTTGGACTAAATTCATAATCATCAAATTTTAAGTCATCTATATCTTTAGAGTTTAATATGTTTTTTATGGAGTCTCCTGAGAAGTAATCATATTTTGTAATTAATATTCTATTTTTTTTATAATTTAAAGATGTGAAATGAACACCATCATTGAGTGGTTTGTATCCCCACAGATAATCAGCTTGATATTTTCTAGAATTCCAAATATCATTCAAATTTAAAATAGAGTTTTGAGCATTTAAATAAATAGAGAATTTAAATAATAGAGCTAAGATCAAAAATAAATTTTTCATAGTTAATGTCAATTTAAATTTAATAATTTATTGAAAGTTTTAATTTCTGTTGTTGAGAAAAATAATTATATAATAGATTAGATATGTTAATGAAGATAATGCAGCAACTAAATAAGTCTTTGCAGCCCAATTTAAAGCATCTTTTGCTGCTTTAGTTTCATTTCCTGAAGTAATATTTGCATTTTCAAGCCATTTTACAGCTCTATTGGAAGCATCATATTCAACTGGTAAAGTGATTAAACTAAATATTGTTACCATGAGCTGAGAAAAAATTACAGTAAGGATTACAATGTCAATAGTAAACAATCTCATAATTCCCATTCCAAACATCCCAGCGATAAATATGAAATTGATCATTTTAGAGCTTAAGGAAACGATAGGGACAAGTTTTGATCTCATTTGAAGCCATCTGTAAGCATTTGCATGTTGAACTGCATGACCGCATTCGTGTGATGCTATAGCTGCTGAAGATATACTTTTTCCATAATAGACTTCTTTACTTAAGTTAATTGTCATATTTTGGGGATTGTAATGATCAGTTAGTTTTCCAGGAACAGATACTATATTAACTTTTGTAATTCCATGATCTAACAACATTTTTTCAGCAACTTCTTTACCTGATAAATTTGAAGAAATTTTGATTGAACTATATTTTTTTATTTTTGATTTTAGTTTAGATTGTATAGACCACCCTATTAACAGGAATATTATAAATATTAATAACATAATAATTTTTTTTTTCAAAATTAATTAATATCATTGAATGAAAACAATATTTTTACAAAAAAAATATGAACACAAAAAAACCTTTAATTTTAATAGTTAATGATGATGGAATAAATTCTAAGGGAATTAACTTTATCGTTGAATTATTAAAAAATAGAGGTAAAATTATTGTAGTTGCACCTCAAAAAGAACAATCAGCTAAAAGTAATTCTTTGACAATTAATGAGGATATTAGAATTAAGCAAGTTTTTAAATCTAAAAATTTATCAAAATATTTTTGTACTGGTACTCCAACTGATTGTGTAAAAATTGCAATTAATAAAATCGTGAAAAGACTACCAAATCTTTGTATTTCAGGTATTAATCATGGATCAAATTCATCAATTAATGTCTACTATTCGGGAACAGTCGCGGCTGCCTTGGAGGCATCAATTAACGGAATACCATCATTAGCTTTCTCTTTATTAGATTATTCATCAAATCCAAATTTTAATGAAGCAAAAGAGTATATTTTAAATATTATTAATAAAATTTTACAAACAAATATTTCAGATTTTAACTACAAATACAAAAATTATATTCAAAGTAAACTTTGTTTAAATATAAATATCCCTAATGTTAAAAAAGATAAAATTAAAGGAGTTAGAGTCTGCCGGCAAGCAAGATCAAAATGGATTGAGAATTACATATCAACTGATAACAAAGAAAGTTTTAGATTGACTGGTAAATTAAATAATTTAGATAAAAATGATAAAAATGATAAAAATGATCTTTCATTGTTAGAAGAAAATTTTATCACAGTAGTACCAATAAATCCTGATAGAACCTTTTATGAAATGCTAAAACAAATTAATTATTTAAATGAATAAAGTTAATGATAATTTCATTGTAGGAATTTTTGTTGGATTGATTTGTCCTGTAATAGTCTATTTTTTTTTAAATATTTTAATTGAAAATATTTTAAGAGAATCTACAATTCATATAATATGTTTGATGATTAATTTCCCTCTCTTAAGAATATTTTTGATAAATTATGAAAAGGACAAGTTAGGCAGGGGTATACTTTTTATTTCATTTATACTAACTGCTATATTTATACATAAACATGATATGATTCAACTTTTTTAAGATGAGATATTATATAATTGCTGGGGAAAAATCAGGAGATTTACATGCTTCAAATTTATTAAAATATATTTCTATATATGATAAAAAATATAATTTTAGAGGTTTTGGAGGTAATAACATGAAATCAGTAGGAGTGAATCTTTCAAAAGAATTAAGTGATTTACAAATTATGGGATTTTATGAGATTTTTTTTAATCTTAAAAAAATATTTAGAAATCTTTCATTTTGTAAAAAAGACATAAGGTCTTTTAATCCAGATTTAATAATATTAGTTGATTATTCGGGCTTTAATTTGAAAATTTCAAAATTCGCGAAAAATAATAATTTTAAAGTTGTTTATTATATTTCACCTAAAGTATGGGCATGGAATAAAAGTAGAATAAAAAAAATTAAAAGAAATGTGAACGCAATTTATTGTATTCTTCCATTTGAAAAAGAATTTTTTTTAAAATATAATTGTGAAGTTGAATATTTCGGAAATCCCTTGTTAGATTCAATTAACAATTACAAAATAAATAAATCAAATTTCAGATTCGATAAAAAAAATAATAAACATATTGTTGCTTTATTACCTGGAAGTAGAGAGTCTGAAATATTGCATACTATGCCATATTTAATTCAATTACCAAATTATTTTCCAAATTGCGAGTTTTATGTAGCTTGCTCAAATAATATTAAAAAAGAGATTTACAGAAAGTTTTCAAACAACTCAAAAATATATTTTATATATAATCAGACTTATGATTTGCTAAGTAAATCTCATGTGGCAATTGTAACTTCAGGAACAGCAACTTTAGAAGCGGCTTTGTTTAAAATTCCTCAATTGGTAATATATAAAACAAGTTTTCTTTCTTTCATAATCGCCAAAATATTCATTAAAGTTAAATTTATTTCTTTAGTGAATTTAATTTTAAATAAAAATGTTGTAACTGAAATAATTCAATATGACTTAAGTATCAATAATCTATTACGAGAATTTAATAATTTATTTATTCCAGAAAAAAGAATTTCAATGATAAAATCATATGATATATTGATAAAAAAAATGGGCAAGAATTCACCCTCAAAAAAAATTGCAAAATCAATTTTAAAAAAGTTTTATAGTGAAACTTAATCTTTATTTTTTTTTCTTTTTCTTTTCCAAATATTCTTTATTTGGTCAAATATTTTCATATGAGGATAGTTTGAGGGGATTTTTAAATGAAGATAGAAAATGGTTTGATGTGAAATATTACGATTTAAGTTTAGATGTTAATTTCAATAATAGATCGATCTCTGGATATAACGATATTTTTTTTAATGTTATTGATTCTAAATGTGTCATGCAAATGGATTTAGATAAAAAACTTAAAATTGATAGTGTAGTTTTTAATAACAATAAATTAGAATTTAGAAGAGAATTTAATTCATTTTTCTTAACCTTCAGTAAAAAACTTGAAGTAAATAAGAATTATAAACTAAGGATCTATTATAGAGGAAGTCCCAAGGAGGCTATTAATCCCCCATGGGACGGTGGTTTTGTATGGTTGAAAGATCATAATAATTTTAATTGGTTGGGGGTTGCTTGTCAGGGAGTTGGTGCTTCAATTTGGTGGCCATGTAAAGATCATTTATCAGATAAACCTGATAGTATGAGAGTAACTTGTAAAATTCCAAAAAAATTAAAATTTATAAGTAATGGTAATATAGAATCTGATTCGTTAATAAATGACAAAAAAAGACAAATTACATGGAAAATTTCATATCCAATAAATATTTATAATGTATCGTTAAATGTTGGTAATTACGTAAATATAAATGATATGTATTATTCAGATAATGATTCATTAGTTATTGATTATTATGTAATTGAAGGTAATGAAAACAAAGCTTTTAATCACTTTAAACAAGTCAAACCAATGCTTAAAGTTTATGAAGAATTATTTGACAAATACCCATTTTGGGACGACGGATTTGCTTTAATAGAGTCTTCTTATCTTGGGATGGAACATCAAAGTGGAATAGCTTATGGTAATGATTTTAAAAATGGTTATCTTGGTAAATATCCTAAGAATATCGATTTTGATTTTATCATTATTCATGAATCTGCTCATGAATATTGGGGAAATAGCGTAAGTGTTGATGATATAAGTGAATTATGGATTCATGAGAGTTTTGCTACATATACTGAAGCTCTTTTTGTTGAAAAAAAATATGGTTTTGAATCAATGTTGGATTATTTACTTTATCAAAAAAAATTAATTAAAAATGACAAGCCTGTAATTGGAGTTCATGGAGTTAATTCTTCAGGAAGTAAAATTGATATGTATTACAAAGGTTCTTGGATGTTACATTCAATTAGAAATATAGTTCTAAATGATATTTTATGGTTTAAAACTATAAAAGATTTTTATAATTTTTGCAAGTTTAAAATTATATCAACAGAGGATGTTATAAATTATTTTTCAAAAAAATTAGAATATAACTTAGAACCTATTTTTTTAAAGTTTCTTAAATCAAAAAATCTTCCAGTCCTTGAGTATTATTTCGAAAATAACAATAATAATTTTGTTTTAAATTATAAGTGGGATATTGAATCAAAAAATTTTAATATGCCTATTTCAATATCAATTGATGGTCAAAGGATTTTATTATTTCCTGGAAGTGAATTCAAAAAAATTAGTTTAAATATTAAAGCTGAAAGTCAATGTAATTTTGAAAATAATTATTTTTTATATGAAAAATCAAAATATAAAAAACATTAGATTTTGCAAACTAAAATAATTAATTATAAATTTGTCGTCTTTAATTAAACGCAATGGCCAAAAAAGGAAATAGAATTCAAGTTATATTAGAATGTACTGAACACAGGAAATCTGGACTTCCTGGTGCATCGAGATATATAACTACAAAGAATAAAAAAAATACACCAGACAGATTAGAATTAAAAAAATTCAATCCTGTTTTAAAGAAAATGACTATTCATAAAGAAATTAAATAAATAATTATGGCAAAGAAAGTTGTTGCCTCCCTCCAGAAAAGAGGAGCTAAAGATTTTACTAAGGTGATCAAAATGATCAAAGTATCCAAAACAGGTTCTTATACTTTCAAAGAAGAAATTTTGTTCAAGGATAATATTAAAAGTTTTTTAGATAATTAAGTTTTAAAAACTTTCAATAAAACTTCTTTCATTTTGTCAGGAGTTTTTTTTATAAATATACATATGTCTTTTTTAAATTTCTTCGACAGATTTAATAAAAAAAAATTAGATGATAGTCTATTAAAGACTAAACAAAATTTTTTCTCAAAACTTTCTAGAATTTTCGTTGGAAAGTCTAGGATTAATTCTGAAATTCTAGATCAAATTGAAGAATTATTGATTTCTTCAGATATCGGTATTAAAACAACTATCAAGATAATTGATGAATTAGAGACAAGAGTAAAAAAAGAAAAATACTTAAATTCTGATGAATTAAGCTTAATGCTAAAAAATATAATTTCTAATTTATTAAAAGATACTCCTCCTATTAATATTCCATCAACTAAACCATATGTAATTTTAGTCGTTGGAGTCAATGGAGTTGGAAAAACTACTACTATTGCAAAATTGGCTAATATGTATAAAAAAAAAGGCTTTTCAGTCGCTCTAGCCGCTGGAGACACTTATCGAGCTGCTGCTATTGAACAATTAGAGATTTGGACTAAAAGAATTAATATTCCACTAATTAAAAGATCCATGGGGTCAGATCCAGCCTCAGTTATATATGATTCAATATCTTATTCAAAAGATAATCAAGTTGATTTCTTAATTATTGATACTGCAGGTAGATTACATAACAAAATAAATTTAATGAATGAACTTGAGAAAATTTCAAATGTAATAGAAAAAAAATTGTCATATAAAGCAAATGAAGTCCTTTTAGTCTTAGATGCCACCACAGGTCAAAATGCTGTTAACCAAGCAAGAGAATTTATATCAAAAACTAACGTAAATAATATTGTCTTAACAAAAATTGATGGAACAGCAAAAGGAGGCATTGTAATTTCAGTATCAGATCAATTTAATATTCCAATAAAATATTTATGTTTAGGAGAAAAAATTGATGATATTCAACTTTTTAATAAGGATGAATTTGTCGACTCATTACTAAAATGATTTCATAATTACTACAATGAATTTAAATGAAATTCCATATAATTCGATAGATATTTATAAAAAAATAATTAAGGATTATTTAAATGATAAACCATATTTATCAAAATTTTATTCAAATTATCCCAGAATTTCCTCATTTAAGGACCAAATTAAAATTAAAAATGAACAAAATATCGATAGAAATATATTAGTTAACGAACTATTAGCTCAATACGACACAATTGAATTTAAAAAAAAAGTTCACAATAATATTTTAAGTTTAAAAAAAAAAAATACGTATACAGTTTGTTCAGGTCATCAATTATCTCTTTTAACAGGCCCATTATATTATATTTATAAAATTCTTAATACTATAAACCTTTGTGAAAAACTTAATTTAAAATATAAAAATTATAATTTTGTACCAATTTTTTGGATGCATACTGAAGACCACGATTTTGAAGAAATAAATAATTTTAATTTCAATAATTCAAAAATAAAGTGGAATAATTGTCATAATGATTTTTCAGTGACAGGAAAAATATCTACAAAATCCTTAAAAGAAGTCGTAGACGAATTAAAATTATCTGATAAAAATTATTCATCAATAATTAATTTATTAAAAAATTTTTACTTGAAAAACAATAATCTTGCAGAATCTACCAGAAAAACATTAAATTATTTATTTTCAGATTATGGTTTAATTATTATTGATCCAAATTCTAAAATATTAAAAAAACAAATTATTCATCTTATAGAATCTGATATTTTAAATAATTCAAGTAAAAATATAATCAATCAAACCTCAGATCAATTAGGGTATTCTCAAGCCTTTGCAAGAGATATTAATTTTTTTTATTTGCATGATAATTTAAGATCAAGAATTATCAAGGATGGAAATAAATATAAGGTGATGAATACTGAATTTATCTTTTCCGAACAAGAAATTAAAAAAAAAATTAATGAAAGTCCATGGTCTTTTAGTCCAAATGTATTATTAAGACCACTTTATCAAGAAGTTATATTACCAAATATAGCTGTTGTTGGTGGACAAAATGAAATTTTATATTGGTTACAGTTAAAACAATTGTTTAAAACCCATTTAATATCATATCCCATTTTATTTGTAAGAAATTCTGCTTTCATATTGAATACTCGATTTAATAATTATTTAGATAATCTAAAATTGACTCATTTAGATTTTTTCAGAGATGAAAATTATATTTTTAAAAAATTTATATCACGAAATAATAAAAATGATTCTCATTTAAATAATTACAGATCAAAAATTATTAAACTATACAATGAATTTAAATTATTTTATAATGATGAAGGAATAATTAGATCAATTAACTCTGAATTAAAGAAGAATTTAAGATCATTTGAAAACTTTGAAAGAAAAATTTTAAAATATCAAAAAAATAATTTTGAAAAGGATTTAAATAGAATTAAAAAAATAAAGTATCTTTTATTTCCAGATAACAAACCTCAGGAAAGAGTTATTAATTTTTTTCAGTTATGTTCAGAAGATTATGTAAATCAAAAAAAAATAATATATTTATTGAAAAATGAATTAGATCCTTTTAACAATAATTTAAAGATTATTTTGATTGATAAGTAATTAAAAATGTTATTAAATTTATAATTAATTTAGATTATTTGAGTTTAATATTTATAAATTGAAACAAAATTGCAGCTATATAATAAATTAAGTTCACAAGAAAATTCAGAAATAATTGATAAATCTAATCAAACAAGATTTGTCGTATCATTTTATAAATATTACCATATTAAAAATCCAATAATTTTCAGAAATTTCATTTTTATTATTTGGAATAATTTAGATATTCTTGGAAGAGTTTATGTTTCTAGTGAGGGAATAAATGCTCAAATTTCTGTTCCCAAAGAAAATTTTAACAAATTTAAAATTGAGCTTGAAGATATTTCATTTCTTCAAGGAATCCGTATAAACTTTGCAAGAAAACATTTTAATAAATCATTTTTAAAATTAAAAATTAAAGTTAGAAAGAAAATTGTATCTGATGGATTAAAAGAAAATCAAATAAAATTAGATAATAAAGGAACCTATATTTCAGCTAAAGAGATGAATAATCACATAAAAAATAAAAATTCAGTTATTTTAGATGTTAGAAATCATTATGAATCTGAAATTGGTCATTTTAAAAATGCTATTACACCAAATGTAGATACTTTTAGAGAATCATTACCATTCATTTTAAATAAAATGAAAAAAAACAAAAGTAAAAATATTGTTATGTATTGTACTGGTGGGATACGTTGTGAAAAAGCAAGCGCAATGATGAAGAGTAAAGGATTTAAAAATGTTTTTCATCTTGAAGGAGGAATTATTGAATATGCTAAACAGGTAAAGGATCAAAATTTAGAAAATTTATTCTTAGGAAGTAATTTTGTTTTTGATGAAAGGAGAGCTGAAAAAATCTCTAACCATATAATTTCAAATTGTCACCAATGCGGTAAACCCTCTGAAAAGCACACAAATTGTGCTAATGTTTCATGTAATTTATTGTTTATTCAATGTGATTCATGTAAATCAAAATATAATAATTGCTGTTCTAATAAATGTATGGATATAAACTTGTTACCTCTCAATGAACAAAAAAAAAATAGAAAAGGAAAAAATAATACTAATAAAATTTTTAATAAGAGTAGGATCAAGAATTTTAATGTTATTCTTCGTTAATTTAACTTATGAAAGAAAAAAAAATAATAACTTCAATTAACAATAAGTACAATTCACAAGGAGAAAATCCTCTGACATATCTAAGTGGATTAATGCATTCTAAACCGATTAATTATTGGGAATATTGTGAAGTTGAAACATTATTAACTTTACAGAAGTCAAGAACAAATTTAGATGATGAAATGATCTTTATAATGTATCACCAAATTAATGAATTAATTTTTAAAATGATACTTTCTGAAATTGAGCAAATATGTTTTAAGAACGAATCTGAAGAATTTTATGAGAAAAAAATAAATAGAATTTTGAGATATTTTGATATTTTGATATCATCTTTTTCAATAATGAAAGACGGCATGGATGTGAATCAATATATGAAATTTAGAGATACTTTAACACCTGCTAGTGGCTTTCAATCATCACAATATAGAAAAATAGAGTTATCATTAACAAATATTGAAAATCTAATTGATGTTCGGTTTAGGAAGAATAATTTTTCATCAATTAAACAAAAATTTGATTGTTTATATTGGCAGTCAGTTGGTAAAGATTTTAAAAATGGAAAAACAAATGTGATGTTGAAAGAATTTTTAAACAAATATGAATCTATTTTAATTCAATTTACATTAAAATACGAAAAGAATAATTGTAATTATAAATTTTTAAAATCTAAGTCAAAAAAAATCAAAGAGCTTTTGAGAAAATTAGATTTTAAAATTAATATAGAATGGCCACTTACTCATTACAAAACAGCCGAACACTACCTAGAAAATCCCGAATTTTTTGAATCAACAGGGGGTAGTAAGTGGAAAAAATATATGCACCCTCAATATCAAAAGAGAATTTTTTTTCCTAGTTTTTGGTCGGAAATTGAGAAAAAAAACTGGGGACTAAATACAGAATATAATGGTTAAAAAAAACATAAATTATAAATTTCAAAAAAGAATTGATAATAATATCAAAATTGAGCCTAGAGATGATATGCCTGAAGGATATAGAGCTCATTTAATCCGCCAAATTTCCCAACATGCACATTCTGAGGTAATTGGAATGCAACCAGAAGCTAATTGGATTACAAGAGCTCCCAGTCTTAGATCAAAAAAAATTTTATTAGCTAAAGTTCAAGATGAAGCTGGCCATGGTTTATATTTATATAGTGCAGCAGAAACTCTTGGCGCTTCTAGATCTGATCTTATCAAAAAACTGCATTTAAAAGAAGCTAAATATGCTAGTATTTTCAATTATCCTGCCTTAACGTGGTCTGATATTGGTGCAATTGGATGGTTAGTTGATGGTGCAGCTATAACTAATCAAGTTTCACTACAAAAAACCTCTTATGGTCCATATTCAAGAGCAATGATAAAAATATGTAAAGAAGAAAGTTTCCATCAAAGACAAGGTTTTGAAATTATGATTAAAATGTCTCATGGTACGAAAGAACAAAAACAAATGGCTCAAGATTCTCTTAATAGATTTTGGTGGCCCTCATTGATGATGTTTGGTCCACATGATTCTGATTCTACGAGAAGTGAAAGAGCAATTAATTGGAAAATTAAGAGAGAGTCTAATGATTTTTTACGTCAAAAGTTTATTGATAAGACTGTACCTCAAGCTGATTTTTTGGGTCTGACTATACCTGACCAAAAACTTAAATGGAATAAAAAAAGAAATTCATATGATTTTGGAGAAATTAATTGGAATGAGTTTTGGAGAGTAGTCAATGGAGGAGGACCTTGTAATCAAAAAAGAATAAATCATCATATTAATGCCCATAAAGATGGTGAATGGGTTAGAAAAGCTTTAATAAAATATTCTGAAAAATATGTCAAATAAAAAAAATGATTTAGGAGAGTTATGGGAAGTTTTCATTCAATCTAAGAATGGTTTACCATATAAACATGTTGGCTCTGTTTATGCACATGATAAAGAATTTGCAATTCATAATGCAAGAGATCTTTATAATAGAAGAAATGAAGGTAGTAGTATATGGATTGTAAAATCTAGCCAAATTGTTGCAGTTGACCTAGATACGTCAGATTATATAATTAATAATTCCGATGACAAAATATATAGAAATCCAACTTTTTACAATATTCCTGATGAAATTAAAAATCTTTAATTAATGAATAAAGAATTATTTATTTTTTGTCTTAGACTAGCTGATAATTGTCTTATACTTGCACATAGACAATCAGAGTTGTGTAGTAAGTCTCCATTTCTTGAAGAAGATATTGCACAAACAAATTTTGGTCTTGATCTTTTAGGTCAAGCTGAAGCAATTTATAACTTTGCTGTTGAAATTGAAGGAAATATAAATACCCCTGATGATCTTGTATACAAAAGAAATGAAAGGAGTTTTTACAATTTTATTTTATCTGAACAACCTAATACCAATTTTGCATTTGTTGTTATTAGACAGTATTTCATGTCAGTTTATCTTAAAATAATCTACACAACACTTTCGAATATCAAAGACTCTAAACTAAGTGGGATATCGCTTAAAGCCCTAAAAGAACTTGATTATCAAATCAACCACTTTGAATTATGGATTAAAAGGCTTGGTTTAGGAACTAAAGAAAGTAAAGAAAAAATACAAAATGCAATTAATGAGTTATGGATTTTTACAGGAGAACTATTTGAGAGAGATAATTTAGATTTAAATATGGAAAAAAATGGATATTTACTTAATTCAAATCTTTTTTATAAAAAATGGATTAATTTTATTAATGATATTTTTAATGAATCAAATTTAAATATTCCAAAAGATGCTTACATGGTTACTGGAAGTAAAAACGGAATTCATTCTGAATATATGGGTTTTATTCTCACTGAAATGCAGTTTTTACAGAGAACATTTCCTGATGCAAAATGGTAGTAAAATGATTAAAAATAAAATTTTAAGTATTTTAAAACAAATCCCTGATCCAGAAATACCTGCAATAAATATTGTTGAGTTAGGAGTTGTAAGAGAAATAATATGTAATGAAAATATTACTCAAGTGAATATAACACCAACCTATATTGCATGTCCAGCAATTGACTTAATAGGTAAGTTAATAAAAGAAAAACTTGTTAAATTTGGTTATAAAAATATTAATATTAAAATGGTATATTATCCAACTTGGACAACTGATTGGATTAGTGAAGAGACAAAATTAAAACTTAAAAGTTATGGAATTTCTCCTCCTAATTTAATAAATTCAAAAAATAAAAAAATTATATGTCCCAAGTGTAATTCAAATAATACATCTTTAAAAAGCTTCTTTAGTTCAACACCATGTAAGTCACTTCATAAATGTAATGACTGTATTGAACCATTTGAATATTTTAAATGTATTTAGAAATAAATTATTATGTGTTTAAAAAAAATACAACTTGAACACTTACATAAGAAATTAAATGCAAAAATGATTTCTTTTGCAGGTTTTTCAATGCCTCTATATTATGAAGGTATTGTAAGAGAACATAATCAAGTTAGAAATAATGTTGGTATTTTTGATGTTTCTCATATGGGGCAAATTTTTATTGAAGGAGAAGAAGCTACTAATTTAATTCAAAAAGTTTCATCAAATGACATAAATCTTATTGAGACTAATGGTGTTCAATATTCTTATTTGCCTAATCAAAAAGGAGGTGTAATAGATGACCTTCTAATATATAAGTTTCATATTAATAAGTATATGTTAGTTGTAAATGCTTCAAATATTAAAAAAGATTTTGAATGGATTAAATATCATAATAAATTTAAAGCTAATGTAATGGATCTATCAAATGAGTTTTCATTATTCTCAATTCAAGGTCCCAATTCTTTAAAAATCCTAAATAAATTATTGGAATGTAATCTTGAGAAATTAGATTATTATAAATTCTGTAATACTAAATCAATTAACAATAAAAATATTTTAGTTTCCAACACTGGCTATACTGGTTCTATGGGATTTGAAATTTATATTAATAACATTGATGCTGAGTCTATTTGGTCATTAATATTTGAATTAGGCAAAAATTCTGATATTAAACCTATTGGTCTCGGTGCAAGAGATTCTCTCAGACTTGAAATGGGATATTGTTTGTATGGAAACGAATTGACAGATGAAATTTCTCCTTTTGAATCTGGACTAGGTTGGATAACAAAAATTGAAACGAATTTTATAAATAGTAAAAATTTAAAATTATCTAAAGAAAATGGATTAAAAAGAAAAAAAATTGGATTTATTGTAATGGAAAATAAAATTGCAAGAAAGGGTTTTGAAATTTTTACAAATGAAGATGATAAAAAAATAGGTCATGTGACCTCAGGCATTTTCTCCCCAACTTTAAATAAGTCAATTGGATTGGCAATAGTTGATATTAATCATTCTAGCTTAGGAGAACA
>CACDER010000013.1 GCA_902551855.1 uncultured Cryomorphaceae bacterium
AATTGGATGGAAGTTAATTAATCCAGAAAATATTGGAAATATAATAAGAATAGCAGATAATTTTAATTGTGAAAAAGTGATATTTGTAAAAGGAAAAAATGACTTTAATCATAAAAATATAAAAAGAATTGCACAATCTAGTTTTAAAAATATTGATTGGATATTTTGTAATGAAGAAGATTTAAAATTGAAAATTCCAATTGAATTTAAAATAATAGGCATTGAAACTTCTAATTATTCTAGAAATATCTATAATGAAAACATGAAAAATAACACAATATTTATAGTAGGAAATGAAAAGTTGGGATTAGATAAGAGTATTATCAAATTGTGCAGTAAGGTTTTATTTATACCTACCTTTGGTAAAAATAAGTCAATGAATGTGAGTCATGCTTTGACTGTTGCTTTAAGTCAATGGATTAAACAAAATTATTACTAAATAATATTATTATCTAGCAAGATCTTTTCCATCTTTTTTTGAATTTCTAAAGTTTTTTCAGCTACTATTTTTTGAAAAAAATAATCGTTAGATGAATACAATATATTTCTTGAAGAATTAACAATTAAGCCAATATCATTATTTAAATTATTTTTTACGATTTCTTCAATTTTGCCACCCTGGAAACCTAAACCTGGAATTAAAAGAAAATGATTAGGAATAAGTTTTCTTATTTTATTAAAATAATTTGATCTATTAGCACCGGTAACATACATTAAGTTATCAATGTTTCCCCACTTTGAGGATATTTCAATAATTTTTTCAAAAAGATAAAATTCATCAAATTTTAATAACTGAAAATCTTTTGCTCCAATATTTGATGTTAATGAAAGTAATATTACCCATTTATTTTTATATTCTAAAAAAGGAATAATAGAATCCATACCCATATATGGAGACAAAGTAATTGCATCAAAATTTAAATACTCAAAAAATGATTTTGCATACATTTTGGAGGAATTTCCTATATCTCCTCTTTTCGCATCAGCTATTTTAAAAATATCTTTTGGTATATAATTTAAAGTTTTAACTAATGAATCGTAACCTTTTGATCCATAATATTCATAAAAAGCTAAATTTAGTTTATAAGAAATACAATAGTTTTTTGTTGCATCAATAATTCTTTTATTAAATTCAAAAATGGGATCTGAGTAATCAAGTAAAAATTTAGGAATTTTCTTTATATCGGTGTCTAGGCCAACACATAAAAATGATTTTTTTTTTTTAATATTGGAAATAATAAAATTTCTATTCATAATCACCCTCCTTCAATCTTTCAGTATTTTCTACAACTATTAATTCATCAATTAATTTATTTATATCTCCATTTAAAATATCATTAAGATTGTATAATGTTAAATTTATCCTGTGATCTGTTACTCTACCTTGAGGATAATTATAAGTCCTGATTTTGGCAGATCTATCTCCTGTGGAAACCATTGATTTTCTTTTACTATCAATTTCTGAATTTCTTTTTGCTAATTCAATTTCATATATTCTAGATCTTAATACTTGCATTGCTTTATTAAAATTTTTAATTTGAGATTTTTGATCTTGACATTGAGCTACAACTCCTGTTGGTAAATGGGTTAATCTAACAGCTGAATATGTAGTATTGACAGATTGTCCACCAGGTCCAGATGAACAATAAGTTTCTTTTTTTAAATCTTTTTCATTTATTTCAATGTCAAATTCTTCTGCTTCAGGAAGTACAGCTACAGTGGCAGCTGATGTATGAACTCTACCCTGAGTTTCGGTCTGAGGAACCCTTTGAACTCTATGAACACCAGATTCATATTTTAAAATTCCATATACATCCTCACCAGATATATTTGCTACAATTTCTTTATATCCCCCAGAGGAGCCATCAGTAGAATCAACTAATTCAATAGACCAATTTTTACTTTCACAAAATCTTGAATACATCCTGAACAAATCACCAGCAAAAATACTAGCTTCATCTCCACCTGTCCCAGCTCTAATTTCAATTACAGCGTTTTTTGAATCTTCTGGATCTTTTGGTATTAACAAAAATTTTATTTTACTTTCAAAATCTTGTTTTACAGGTAACAAAGATTCTAATTCTAGTTTGGCTAGTTCTCTCATCTCACTATCCGAATCATTTTTTAAAATTATATTAGACTCATCAATATTTTGGATAATATTCTTATACTGATTATATATCAAAATTATTGGTTCAAGGTCCTTGTATTCTTTGTTTAACTTGATATAAGTTTTAATATCAGATATGATCTTAGGATCTATAATTTGTTGAGAAATATCATCAAACCTCAACTTAATACTTTCCAATTTATTAATTAATTTCATGGCTAATAAGTATATGTTCCAAACTTATTTGTAATACTTAATTTTTTTGTTTCAGAATTTAAAACTCTTCCTATAATTTTGGCATCAACTCCAAACTTGTTAGAAATTTCAATTATTTCATTTGCATATTTATTATCAATATAAATTTCCATTCTATGTCCCATATTAAAAACCTTATACATTTCTTTCCAATTAGCTGACGATTCTTCTTGTATTAATTTAAATATTAATGGAATATCAAATAAACTATCTTTAATTATATGAACATTATTGACAAATTTTAAAACTTTAGTTTGCCCTCCCCCAGTACAATGAATAATACCGTCTACTTTAGATCGAAATTTATTTAAAATAGATTTAATAATTGGAGCATATGTTCTGGTAGGACTCAGAACTAGTTTACCTAAATCTAAATTCTCATCAAAAACTTTATCATCAAGACTGTATTTTCCTGAGTATACTAAATTTTTTTTAATTTTATTATCAAAACTTTCTGGATATTTATCTCCAATGTATTTTGAAAATATATCATGTCTAGCTGAGGTTAGACCGTTGGAACCAATACCGCTATTATAGTAATTTTCATATTTTGACTTACCAAAAGATGACAGTCCAATTATAATATTACCAGCTTTGATATTTGAATTATCTATTATTTCACTCTTTTTGACTCTTGAAATAACAGTTGAATCAACAATCACTGTTCTAACTAAATCGCCTAAATCTGCTGTTTCTCCTCCAGCAAAATTAACGTTAAAACCAAGGTTACATAATTTTGATATAAATTTTTCAGTCCCATTAATTAACCTAGAAATAACGCTACCAGGAATATTATTTTTATTTCTCCCAATGGTTGATGAAACTAAAAAATTATCGGTAGCTCCGACGCAAATTAAATCGTCAATATTCATAACTAATGAGTCTTGGGCTATACCATCCCAAACAGAAATATCTCCAAATTCTTTCCAATAAGTATATGCTAATGAAGATTTAGTTCCAGCCCCATCCGCATGCATAACAATACAGTAGTCTTTGTCATTAGCTAAAAAATCGTCAACAATCTTACAAAAAGCTCCGGGAAAAATACCTCTATCAATATTGGCAATTGCATCATGAACTTCATTTTTATCTGAAGATACACCTCGCAAATAGTATCTATCTTTATTTACCACAATTATTTAATAAGAATTAGATAGAAATTAAAAATAATACTAATATTCTCCATACTTATCAGCATCTTCAGGATCAGATATAGTTTCTCTAAAATCAGTTCTTCTGTTCATTTGATGTGCAATCTCTTTTAACTTTCTGGATTTTAATCTTTTGATAAATTTTTCAGATAAAATTGTACCTTTTTGAAAACCTAGTCTATCCTGATCTAAAATCAGAGGTTCACTCTCTCCCATACCTACAGGAACAATTCTATTACTTTCAATACCTCTTTCAATGAGGTATTCAACACATGACTGGGCTCTTTTTTGTGATAGATTTAGATTAAATTCATTACTACTCCTAAAATCAGTATGAGATCTTAGTTCAATTCTTAACTCAGGATTTGTATTGAGAACATTTACTAGATTATCTAAGTCAAGTTTAGAAATTTCTCTCAACTCCCAACTACCTAAATCATATTCAATTAAGGGTAAAACAATGGGTAATCTGTGAACTTTCATATTCAAATTTACATTTATTGAATATAGAAAACCTTCATCTGTTGATTCAAAATCATTGATAGTTAGATCTTGAGTTGAAAAACTATCTTTAACAGTAATATATCTATCTTTTGTGAGCACAATATCATATTCTACTCCTTGTTTAATTAAATCTTCAGGTAGTCTAAAAGAACCAGTTTTATCAGTAATAGCATCATATGTTATTCCATCTGAGCCTTCAATTTTTATTGAAACTCCTTCAATTGGATCTTTATTTTCATCGTTACTAATTAAACCTTGCATTTGAAAATTTAAATTTGATAATTTGGCAGTATATATGTCATCTCCCCCTCTACTCCCTTTTCTATTAGAGGTAAAATAACCTTTCAAAGCATCTTTACCGGTAAACATTATACCAAAATCATCATAAGAAGTATTAATTGGATATTTCATGTTTCTAACTTTACCGAATTGCCCACTGGGTCTTCTTGTAGAACGGTAGATATCAAATCCACCCATGCCTTCATGACCTTTTGAAGAAAAAAATAAAGTACCATCAGCATGCAAATAAGGAGAAATCTCTTTCATTGGAGTATTAACCTCTGCACCTAAATTTTTTGGTTTTCCCCACTTTTGATTTTTTTTGTCATACTCTGAAACCCAAATATCAAAATCACCGTATCCTCCTGGCATATCTGATACAAAAAATAACTCCTTTTCATCAGGTGAAAGACATGGATAAATAACTAAAAAATTTGAATCAACTGAAATAGGTAGTAATTCAGGAACTGAAAAAGCTCCACCCTTTTTTTCTGATGAATATACTCTTGGAACATTATACTCATTTTTCTTCATAACAGAGCGATTGAATAACATTATATTACCTTTTTTGTTAATTGAAGCTGCTCCTTCATCAAACTTGGAATTAACTTCATCATCAATTTCATAGAAATCACCTAAAGAAGACGGTTCAGACCACTTAGGTTTGATTTTATTTGAATTTCCTTTACCTCTTTTTTTTGGTTTTTGAAGTTCACTGACCCAAATGTCAGTAAAGTACTGACCAGTTTGAGCACTTGTTTTTCTTCCAGTAACTCCTTTTCTTGCTGTAGTAAATAGCAAATGTGTATTCTCTTTGTTGCCAAATGAAGGCATTCCATCATCATACTTAGAGTTTATAACTTTAAGATTTTCAACAGCGTATCTTGTAGGATTTTTCATCCAATCTTTTGCTTTTTTGCAAGATTCAATTTCATTAAGTGATCTAATATCTTCTGGTATCTTTTCACTATATAATTCGAATGATTCAATTGCATCATCATACTTACCTAGGTTTTTTTGCATTAAACCAAGATAATATATTGCAATAGGATCATCATATCTCATTTTAATTGTTCTCTTGTAATAACTCTCAGCTTGTCTATAATTCCCAATTCTTCTGGCACAATCTGCCATTTTGAAACTCATTTCAATTTTTTTAGATCTATCACTAGATTTAGAATAAGCTCTTTTGTAAAAATCCATTGCTTTGTGAAACTCAAATTGATCATATGCAATTTCAGCTTTTTTCAGTTGTTTACCTTGCGAAAAAACATTGTAATTTAAGCAAAAAAAGAATAATTGGATAAAAATTAAAATATTAAAATTTGACATATATTACTAAAAAAAATTTAATTAAAATCTATGAAATCAATGCTAAAATAACAAAAATAATGTAAATATTAGTTAAAACTAAAATAGAATGATTAAACAGATTATATACTTGCTTCCTTAACAGTTTTTACAATTCTTCCAGCAATCTTGTATGGATCAGCATTAGATGCGGGTCTTCTGTCTTCTAACCAACCTTTCCATCCATTTTCTACAGTTATTATTGGTATTCTAATTGATGCACCCCTATCAGATATACCATAACTAAATTCATTTATTGAAGCTGTTTCGTGTAAACCAGTTAGCCTTTCATCATTGAAAGCTCCATAGACTTCAATATGTTCTTTGGTATACTTTCTAAAGGATTCACAAACTTTGTTGAAAATTTTTTCTGAACCGCATGTTCGTAATAATGTATTGGAAAAATTTGCATGCATACCAGAACCATTCCAATCTCCTTTGATTGGCTTTGGATGATATTCTATGTAAAACCCATATTTTTCTGTGAGTCTATCTAAAATATATCTTGAAACCCATAATTGGTCTCCAGCTAATTTTGCTCCTTTAGCAAATAATTGAAATTCCCATTGACCAGACGCTACTTCTTGATTAATACCTTCAAAATTAATTCCAGCCTTTATACACAAATCAGCATGTTCTTCGACTAATGCTCTTCCATGTGTATTTTTCCCACCAACAGAGCAATAATATAGTCCCTGAGGACCAGGATAACCTCCCATAGGAAAACCCAGTGGAAGATGGGTTTTAGTATCCATTATGAAATATTCTTGTTCAAAACCAAACCAAAAATCATTATCATCATCATCAATTCTTGCTCTTGCATTTGAAATATGTGGGGTAGCATCTGAATTTAAGACTTCTGTCATAACTAAAAAAGCATTATCTCTGGCAGGATCAGGGAAAATTGCGACAGGTTTTAATAAACAATCCGATGAACCTCCTTCTGCTTGTTTAGTTGAACTACCATCAAATGACCAAATAGGACAATCCTCGAGTTTTCCGGAAAAATTATTGACAACTTTTGTTTTACTTCTCATATTTTGAGTCGGAAGGTAGCCATCCAACCAAATATATTCTAATTTTGTTTTCATTTTGAGTGTTTTTGTTGCAAAAGTAATCGGTAATTTTTTTTTTTTATTTTTTTAAAAAAAAAATTATTAACAGAAAGTATTAATTTATTAATATTTTTTTTTTTTTTTTTTTTTGATTTTAAAATTTGATCAATTTCCTCATCTATGTCTGATTTGATATCCAAATTTGAATTATTAATTTCTCTTTTAATATCTTCACTAGCATCTTTAAGTTTATTTATAAACATACCTATGTTTCTGGAAAATGAAGGTATTTTATCCGCTCCAAACAATAATATGAAAATTAATACAGTGAAAATTAACTCTCCAGTCCCTAAAAAATTTAAAAATAAATAAATCATTAATTAAGTTAAATATTTTTCTTCTGTGAATCAATCATTAAAGGAGTAGCAATAAATATTGAAGAATATGTTCCAATGATAACTCCAACCATCAAAGCAAACATAAATCCTCTAATAACTTCTCCTCCAAATAAAAATATTACTAACAAAACAAAAAACGTAGTCAAGGAAGTATTAATAGTTCTACTCAGGGTACTATTTAAAGCTGAATTAACAATTTCAATTTTAGTTCCTTTCTTTAAATTCAAATATTCTCGAATTCTATCAAAAACTACTACAGTATCATTTAATGAATATCCTATAACAGTCAAAATTGCAGCGATAAAAGCTTGATCAATTTCAAGTGAAAAGGGTAATTTTCCGTAAAATATTGAAAAAACTGATAATACTATTATTACATCATGAAAAACAGCAGCAACTGCTCCTAACGAATAGGAAATTTTTCTAAATCTGAATAGGATATACAAAAATATAACAAGTAAAGAAAATAAAATGGCCCAAACAGCAGATTGCTTAATGTCATCAGCAATAGTTGGACCAACTAATTGAGAACTCATTATTTGAAAATTTGAATTTAATTTTGAGAGACCTTGATTTAATTTTTCATTGACAAGATCGTCAGAATCCTTCGAATTGATTAAATATTTAGTAGTTATTTTAACTTGATTTGTTCTTCCAAAGGTTTTAACCTCTGGTGCAGTTTCAAATGGGTCTGCTAATGCTGATCTAATATCTTGAGTGACTATATCATTGTCAAATCTCACAACAAAAGTTCTACCCCCAACAAAATCTACACCTTGATTTAAACCTCTTGTTAACAATGAAAAAAGCCCTAAAATGACCACTAGCCCTGAAAATAAATATGAAAACTTTCTTTTATCCAAGAATTTAATTGAGGTATTTTTAAACCATCCTTCTGTTATTTTTGATGAAAAACTAATTTTTTTCTTAGATGATATTCTGGATTCAAATACTAATCTAGTTAAAAATATTGCTGCAAAAAGTGATGTAATGATTCCTATTATTAATGTAGTTGCAAATCCTTTAATAGGACCTGTTCCAAAAACATATAATATCACTCCAGTCAAAAGAGTAGTTACATTAGCATCAATTATAGCAGCATAAGCATTATTATATCCATCTGAAATTGCTAAACTCATTCCTTTTCCTGCCGATATTTCTTCTCTAATTCTTTCATAAATTAATACATTTGCATCAACAGCCATTCCGATAGTTAGAACTATTCCAGCTATTCCAGGTAAAGATAAAACAGCTCCAAGGGAAGCAAGAACGCCAAAAATGAATAAAATATTCAAAATTAAAGCAAAATTTGCTGCAAGACCAGCAGTTTGGTAATAAAAAATCATATACATTAGGACAATTAATAAAGCAATTAAAAAAGATGTAAATCCAGCATTTATTGCCTCCTTTCCGAGTGATGGGCCAACAATTTCTGACTGAATAATTTTAGCAGGTGCAGGTAATTTACCAGCCTTTAAAATATTAGATAAGTCTTCAGCCTCATTAACTGTAAAATTTCCAGAAATACTAGAACTTCCATTTGGTATTACATCATTAACAGTTGGAAAAGAGTATACATAATTATCCAAAACTATTGCAACTTGTTTATTTATATTGTTTTCAGTGATTAATTTCCACTTTTTTGCTCCTTTTGAACTCATTCTCATATTTACAGTAACTGAACCAGTTGGATCTATTTGAGTAGTAGCATCAGTAATAACATCTCCACTTAATTTTGGAGAGTCATCTCTATTTGATTTTAATGCAACAAGCTCTAATCCAATTTCTTCATCGTTATCAATTAGTGGTTTAGCTGACCAAAGAAACTTAGTATTTTTAAAATCATCTGTTAAAAAAGATCTAATTTTTGGTCTTTTTAATATGGAGTTTACTTTAGATGTATCCTCAATATTTACAACACCTATTCTAGCACCAAAAGCATATTGAATATTTAATAAGTCAAATAGTGGGTTATCTATATTTTCTGTTGAATCAACAAAAGAGGTATCAGTTTCTAAGAAAAAATCTGAAGTATCAGTTTCTAGATAATTTTCAGACAATTTTTCTTCCTCGTCTTTAATTAAATTTCCAGATTTTAACAAAAAATCTTGGAGATCTAAAATATCTACAGTTTCCCAAAATTCAAGTTGAGCAGTACTTTGAAGGAGTTTTTTCACTCTTTTATGATCTCTTACTCCAGGCAACTCTACTAAAATTCTACCCTCTTGTTCTAGTTGTTGAATATTAGGCTGAACTACTCCAAATTTGTCTATTCTTGCTCTAAGTACTGAAAAAGCTCTATCAATTGCACCTTTTAATTCTTTTTTCAAAACTTCTAAAACTTTATCATTATCCGAATTTATATCAAACTTACCGATCATGTTTCTGTGACCGAAAATTCTAGGAGACGATAATAGTATATTTGTGTTATTTATTTTATTTATTTCATCAAATGATAAAATAAAATCATCAATAAAATTATTTTGAGAATTACTTTGTTTTCTTTTAGCCATTTCGATAGATTGGATAAAAGTTGGCTCTTTCGAATTATTAGATAAAACTTTTAAGATATCAGGGACTGAGATTTCTAGTGTAACGTTCATACCACCCTTAAGATCTAAACCGAGATTTAATTCTTGTTCCTTACAGTCATTCAAAGTGTAACCAAGATATAAATTTTGATTTGATAATGAATCAATATAAGCTTGTTCAACTTTAAAATCACCATTTGATATGTTTAAAGCCTCAGATTCTATTTTTTTGACGATAAATGTAAATGTTAATTGATAAATACATATTATAGAAAAAATTACAGCTACAAATTTGATAAATCCTTTATTTTGCATAATATTATTATTAAATGTAAATTTTACGGCCACAAATATAAACTTTCGTAAAAATAATTACAATTTATTTTGATGTATTATAATAATTTATTTAATATCTCAAATTATAACTGCATATATTAACAATATGAAAATTTCAACACAATTTTTAATTACAATTTTTCTTTGTACTAAAGTGTTCAGTCAACAGGGATTTTACCAAGATCAAAATATTTTAGTAATAAAGGAGGATAACGCCCTTAATAATGCATGGTATGGTGGTATAAATGTTCCTCAACTTTCTCCAATCGATATTAATTTAGATGGAAAACTTGATTTATTTATATTTGATAAAAATGGGGATAAAATTAGCTGTCTATTGAACTATGGAGAAGAAAATATTCCAGATTATCACTTCAGACCCGAATTTATATCAAATTTTCCTGAGCTTGAAGATTGGGTTTTATTAAGAGATTTTAATTGTGATGGTAAAAACGATATCTTCTCCGCATATAATGGTGGAATTAGAGTTTTTAAAAATAATTCTTTAGATTATTTAAATTTTGATAATCCTGAAATAATTTTAACAAACAGAGGAAATGGACTAACTAATTTGTACGTTAGCTCAGTTGATATTCCACATGTTGGCGATATTGATTATGATGGTGACATTGATATACTAACATTTTCTATATTAGGTAGTCATATTGAATGGCATAAAAATATGTCATTTGAAACTTTTGGGCACTGTGACAGTCTCGTATTTGAATTAAAAGACGAATGTTGGGGTAAATTCAGTGAAAATTTTTCTGACAACTCAGTTTCACTCAATGAGTGTAAAAACAATATAATTAGATATGATAAACATTCTGGATCTACAATTACTTCAATTGATTATAATAATGATTCTTTTTTTGATCTCTTACTTGGCGATATAACTTTTAATAATATTGTATACCTGGAAAATAGTGCAAATTCTGAAAATTCATTAATGGTTTCACAAAATCCAAATTTTCCGGAAAATACAGAAAATATTAATTTACAACGTTTCCCTGCTGTTTACCATTTTGATTTTGATAATGATAACATTAAAGATATAATTGTCTGTCCTAATGGGAATAATGTATCTAACAACTATGAAAATATTTGGTTTTATAAGAATGAGTCTGAAATAAATATGAATCTAGAATTAATTAATAAAAATTCAATAATTAATACCATGATTGATGTTGGATCTGGTGCGTCTCCATCATTTCATGACTATAATAATGATGGATTACAAGATTTAATTATAGCTAATGATGGTTATTACACTGAAAATGGAAACTTGAATTCCAAATTAGCTCTCTACGAGAATACAGGTAATTTAAATAACCCGATTTTTGAGTGGGTAACAGATGATTATATGAACTTGGGTAATTTAAACTTCGAAACAAGTTTAAAACCTTGTTTTGGTGATATCGATAATGATGGAGACGATGATATGATTATTGGAGATTCAAATGGAAATTTACATTTATTTACAAATATAATTTCACAAAATAATATTTCAAACTTTTACGTTAATTCACTTAACTATTTTAATATTGATGTAGGAAATTATGCTCATCCTTTTCTTGTTGATTTGGACAGAGATAATGATTTAGATTTAATTGTTGGATCTCGTCAAGGAAAAATTTATTATTATGATAATCAAGGAGACTTAAATAATCCTAATTTTTTACTAGTTGACGAAACATTTGGAAATATAAATTTAACTGATAGTATATTCAATACTGCTTATACAGCACCCTTTGTCATTGATGGTATTAATGGCTATGAATTATTTATTGGTTCAGAAAAAGGAGAATTATTTCATTATATTAATATTGAAAATGATTTATTTGGATCCTTCGATTTAATTCAAGATACATTATTATTTTTTTCGAAAGTTAAAAGACTTTCCCCATCTATTTTTGATCTTAATAATGATGGTTGGAATGATATAATTATTGGGGGTTTTACTGGAGGATTAAATTTACTTATGGGATGTAATATAAATGAAGTTAATTTAAGTAACAGAGAAAAAAATAAAATCAAACTTTATCCTAATCCATTCAACAAAGAAATAATAATTGAAAATGCTGATTTTATTGAAAATTTAAAAATTTTTAATTCCTCTGGTAATATACTTTTCAACGGAAAGATATTAGATAACAAAATTCTGACTAATAATTTTACAAAAGGAATTTATTTAATAATTATTGAAGATAAAGAAGGAAAAATAATAAAACAAAAGATGATTTCCAGGTAACTAATCCATACTCTCTAATAGACCGTTTGTTAATTTTACTGAATGAACAGATTTTTTGAGCATTTCAGATTCAATGGAATTTAACTTCAATTCAACTATTTCTTCAACTCCATTTCTACCAATAATTACAGGAACTCCAATTGAAATATCACTAAATCCATATTCTCCAGACAACAATACTGAACATGTATACATTTTTAATTGATTACAAGCTATAGATTGAACTAGTGAAGAAACTGCAGCTCCGGGAGCATACCAGGCTGATGTACCTAACATTTTAGTTAAAGTAGCTCCTCCGACTTTAGTTTCATTCTCAATTAATTTAATTTGATTAGGTGACAACAAATTTGATATAGGTATACCTTTTTTAGTGGCAAATCTTGATAAAGGTATCATACCTTTATCACTATGAGCTCCTATAACCATTCCTTCAATATCAGACATGGGTGAAAGAAGTTGCTCAGAAATTCTGTATTTAAATCTTGCACTATCTAAAATTCCTCCCATACCAATTATCCTGCGTTTAGAAATATTTAAAACTTTGTTGGTCAAATAAGTCATAGTATCCATAGGATTGCTGACTACTATAATAATAACATTGGGAGAAAACTTCAATAGATTATTTGCTACATTTTTTACAATTTTAGCATTGATATTAATTAATTCTTCTCTTGACATTCCAGGTTTTCTAGGAATACCACTGGTTATAACAGCAATATCAGAATCTTGTGTTTTTGAGTAGTCATTCGTAACACCATTAATTTTTGAATTGAAATTATTCAATACTGAAGCTTGCATTAAATCCATCGATTTACCTTCAGCAAAATTTTCTTTTATATCTAATAAAACAATTTCAGAAGCAAAGTTTTTGATTGCAATATATTCAGCGCAACTTGAACCAACAGAACCAGCACCAACAATTGTGATTTTCATAGTAAATTAAATTTGTGATTTAGATATTTTACCGCTAATTTAGTTTTTAAATTTTATGAAAAAAAAATTAACCTGAAGTTTTTCTTTAAAAAATTTCATTATTATATGAAACAATTTTTTCTATATATTTTTTCTATACTAATATTTGTTGATGCTAGCGCTCAAAACTGTGATGCTATCACTCCAAGTATTTTTTCCTCTTCATCTTCTGAGACAATAATTTTCGATGAAAATAATGCTATAGATTCGGTCTATTTCGATTTATGTATTGGAGAAGAATTAATATTAGAGGGGAATTATGAGGTAATTTCGGGAAATCCTCAATCTGATTTGTATTTTAAATGGTATTTGGATGGAATTGTAGTTTCTTCCACTAATTCATTTTCTCAGGTTTTTAATAATTCTGGAGGATATGTTATATCTTTGGAGATAACTGATAATTTTGGTTGTATTTACTCAACTTTTTGTTTCATTAGGGTCTCCTTTCAGCCAGAAGTAAATTTAAACTTTACTCCAGATCTAAATATTTGTCCTGGAACTTTTACTACCATTAGTACTTCAGATGTAAATAGTGATATTCAATTTAATTCAGATATTTCAACCGGAAATTGGTCCTCTCCTCCATGTGAAGACGAATTTGCTGAACCACTATATCTTCCTGATGGGAGTGGAGCAGTTTATGAAACAAGTATCATTTTAACTTGTTTTGGTGAAGATCAAACTTTAACAAATATAAATGATATTTTATCTGTAGACATAAATATGGAACACTCATACACAGGTGATCTTGATATATATTTAACAGCTCCTAATGGAATTCAGGTAACTTTATTTGAGCAAGACGGTGGTTCAACTTGGTTTGGAGAAGCAACCGATCAAGATGCTTCAGAGACAAATCCAGGAATAGGATATGATTATGGGTGGTCGATGAATCCGTCATATAATGGAACAATGTCAGATGGTATGGATGATAACACTGTTCCTCAACCTGATGGATTTGGAAATATATTAAATCAAGATACGTATTTTCCAATTGGTAACTTTCAAGACTTTCTAGGTACTTCGTTAAATGGAACCTGGACAATTACTGTAATTGATAATCTTAGTATAGATAATGGATGGATTTTTTCATGGGGAATATCTATTAATCAAAATATTATTCCTTCTGCATGGAGTTTTAACAATTATATTACTGAAGAAAATTTTATTTTAGATAGTACCATTACTGATTTTACTGACTCTACAATAATTGTATTCAATGAACCTGGAACTCATGAATATATATACAATGTTACAGATAATTTTGGTTGTTCATATACCAGTAGTCATTCAGCTTCAATTTCAGATTACATTGAGTCTAATTATACATTTGAAAATGAATATTGTGGAGGAAATGATGGAGAAATAAATTTAAACCCCTCTGGTGGATTTAGTCCTAATAATTTTTTTGTTGAATGGAACAACGGATCAAACAATACCTTCATATCAAATTTAAGTCAAGGTAATTACTCATTCATAATATCTGATGAAGTTGGTTGTAAACTTCAAAATTCTATATTTATTTCTAATGAAATTTTAGAGTTAGAATTTGATATTACAGTTAATGATGATCACTGTAATCAGGGAATTGGTGGCGCTAATTTAGTAAATTTAAATGGGGATCCACCTTATACTTTTAGTTGGAGCCACACAAATTTAAATTCATCTACAGCAAATAATTTATATCAAGGTAATTATTCAATTGAAGTCATAGACTATTTTGGATGTTATGGAAATGAAGAATTTGAAGTAATAAACATAAGTGGTCCTAATTCATTTTTTGAAAATAATTTTGATACAGTAGTATTTAATAATGGCACTATAGAATTTTTAAACCTTTCTTCTTCAGTAGAGGAATTAGTTTCTTTTAATTGGAGTTTTGGTGACGGAAATTTTTCAAACGTTGAAAATCCGCAAAATAATTTTGACCAAATAGGAGAATATCTAGTTCAACTAACTGTTGAAGATCAATTTAATTGTTCAGATACATATAGTAAAATAATAAATTCAGTAGAAGATTACTTCATTTGGTCACCAAATATTTTTACACCTGATGATGATGGTTTGAACGATACTTTTAGACCAATACTAAAAAACTTTGATGAATCAAGTTTTTTAATAAAAATTTACAATAGATGGGGTAAAATTGTTTATACATCCAAAAACTATCATTCTGGATGGAATGGTAGAATTGCAAATACCGATGTTTTGTCTGAAAATGGAAGCTATTCGTATTCAGTTAGTTTTAAAACATTTGGAAATAAAACTGAAAATTTATTTGGGTCATTTATATTGATGCGATGAATAAATCATATGTCAATATTAGCATATTTAGCATTTTTTTCTATGAAGTCTCTTCTAGGAGGAACATCATCCCCCATTAACATTGAAAAGACCCTATCTGCTTCTGCTGCACTGTCAATAGTAACTTGTCTAAGTGTTCTATTAGTTGGTTGCATTGTAGTATCCCATAATTGAGATGCATTCATTTCCCCTAAACCTTTATATCTTTGAATAGTTACAGAGGAATCTTTTCCATTGGAAATTTCTGCTATCATTAAATCTCTTTCTTGGTCAGACCAGCAATATCTTGATTCCTTTCCTTTTTTAACAAGATATAATGGAGGAGTTGCAATATAAATGTATCCTTTTTCTACTAAATCTTTCATATATCTGAAAAAGAATGTCAAAATTAAGGTTGATATATGGGATCCATCTACATCAGCATCACACATAATAACTATTTTGTGATATCTTAATTTATCAATATTTAGAGCCTTAGAATCCTCTTCTGTTCCAACCGAAACACCGAGTGCTGTAAAAATATTTTTAATTTCTTCGTTATCAAAAACTTTGTACTGCATAGCTTTTTCAACATTCAAAATTTTACCCCTAAGGGGTAAAATTGCTTGAAAATTTCTATCTCTACCTTGTTTGGCTGTCCCTCCTGCTGAATCTCCCTCAACAAGAAAAATTTCACATTTTTCAGGATCTTTCTCCGAACAATCAGACAATTTTCCAGGTAAGCCTGTTGAAGACATTACTGTTTTTCTCTGAACCATCTCTCGAGCTTTTCTTGCGGCTTGTCTGGCCTTAGCTGCAAGAATTACTTTTAATAAAATTTGCTTAGCATTTTTTGGATTTTCCTCTAAATAGTTTGATAACATTTCACCTACTAATTGGTCAACAGCACCTGAAACTTCCGAATTTCCGAGTTTAGTTTTTGTTTGGCCTTCAAATTGAGGTTCCATAACTTTAACTGATACAACTGAAGTTAAACCTTCCCTAAAATCGTCACCCGTAACTAAAACTTTTTCTTTTTCTAACATTCCAGATTTTTCAGCATAAGATTTTAGTGTTCTAGTTAATGCTCTCCTAAAACCAGCTAGATGAGTTCCTCCTTCGTGGGTATTTATATTATTTACATATGAATGTAAATTTTCTGAATAAGAAGTATTATAACTCATAGCCACTTCAACTGGTATATTATTTTTTTCTCCCTCCATGTACATAACATTGTCTATCAGGGTATCTCTATTTTGATCTAAATATTCGACAAATTCTTTTAATCCTCCCTCAGAATAAAAAGTTGATGATAAAAAATTTCCATTATCTAAAAGTTCTCTTTCATCAATGATTACAAGTTTGATTCCTTTATTTAAAAAAGAAAGCTCTCTCATTCTTGAGGAAAGAATATCATAATTAAAATCTGTAGTATTAAAAATTGAATCATCAGGTTTAAAAGTGATTATTGTTCCACGATAATCAGATTCTCCAGTTTGAACTACCTGTGTTTTGGGAATACCTTTGGAATATTCTTGATTAAATATTTTTCCATCTCTATGAACTTCTGCTTTTAAATGAGTTGAGAGTGCATTTACACATGAAACACCAACTCCGTGAAGGCCTCCTGATACCTTATAGGAATCTTTATCAAACTTTCCACCAGCATGAAGAACAGTCATGACTACCTCTAAAGCAGACTTACCTTCTTTTTTATGAATAGATGTTGGGATACCTCTTCCATCATCTTTAACAGAAACAGAATTGTTTTTGTTTATTCTAACTTCTATATTTTTACAATAACCAGCAAGAGATTCATCAATTGAATTGTCAACAACCTCATAAACAAGGTGATGTAAACCCTTTTGACCAACATCTCCAATATACATTGCTGGTCTCTTTCTTACTGCCTCGAGACCCTCTAATATTTGAATACTGTCAGCTGAATAATTTTTAGAGTTGTTATCTTCCATTTTTCTAATAATTAATATTGTAACAAAAACAAATATAACAATTTAGAAAAATGTAAAGACTTAAAAAAGGATTATTAATACTTAATTTATTAACATATATTTGAAAAAAAAAGTTTATGAATTATATTACTTTTCTTTTAAAACTTCGAAGTTAATGTTGAATTTGACTTCTCTATGAAGTCTTAGTTTTGCAGAATATTTTCCTATACTTTTAATTGTACCTCCAATAATAGAAATATACTTCTTATCTAATTTATGACCAAGATCATCAAGAGTTTCTGACAAGTTTAAAGAACTAACGGAACCAAATAATTTATTACTGTTGTCAGTTACTTTTGCATAAATTTTTATATCTAACTTTTGTATGTCTTCAGCAATTTTATTTAAATCAGTAACTATTTTTTCTTCTTTAAAAGATTTTTGTTTTAAATTTTCACTTAAGATTTTTTTTTCTGATTCAGTTGCTAATATAGCCAAACCTTTGGGAATTAAATAATTTCTAGCATAACCATTTTTAACTTCGAGCAGATCATCTTTGAATCCCAAATTGGGTACTTCTTTCTTTAATATTATTTCCATAAAACTATTTCATTAAATCTGTTACATACGGTAAAATAGCAAGGTGTCTTGCTCTTTTGACGGCCTGGGATACTTTTCTTTGAAACTTTAACGATGTTCCAGTTAATCTTCTTGGCAATATTTTACCTTGTTCATTTAAAAATCTTGACAAAAAATCAGGGTCTTTATAGTCAATATACTTGATACCGGATTTTTTAAATCTACAATACTTTTTTCTTTTGTCCGTATCAATAGATAGGGGTGTTAGAAATCTTATTTCAGAATTTGTTGCCATTACTTATCATTTTTTTTTGATTCATTGATTCTTTTTCGTCTCTTTTCAGCATATTGTAATGCATTTTTATCAAGAGAAACTGTCAGAAATCTCATTACTTTTTCGTCTCTTTTTAGAGTAGTTTCAAAATTTGATAAAGTGTCAGATGTTTCCACTTGAAACTGGATTAAATAATAAAAACCAGTTTTTTTATTTTGAATTGGATAAGCTAACTTTTTAAGTCCCCATGTTTCTTGAGTTGTTATACTAGCTTTATTTGATTTTAATAAATCAATATACTTTTTAACTGTTTCCTTTGACTGTTCATCAGACAAAACGGGATTAAGAATGAAAACAGTTTCATAATTTTTATTCATAATTTTTTTTAAAAAGGTTCGCAAATCTAATCAAATTATCTTGTAAATAAAAAATAAATATGACTTAATGCATATTTTAATGATGATATGGATCATTATTTAAAATTGATAAAGCTCTATAAATTTGTTCTAAAAGAAATAATCTAATTAATTTATGACTAAAAGTCATTTTAGAAAGGGATATTTTATTTTTATAATTTGACATTATACTTTCATGAAAACCATAGGGACCTCCTATTATAAAAATAAGTTTTTTAAAGCTTTTATTCATTATATTTTGAATATAATTTGAAAATTTAATGGAACTCATTTCTTGACCTTGCTCTGATAAAAGAATAATATAATCATCATTTTTAATTTTTGATTTAATTAATTCAGCTTCATTTTTTTTTTGAATTTCAACATTTATATTTTTTTTACTTTTTTTTTGATAAAGTTCTTCAACTTCAATTTTGATATACTTATTAATTTGATTAAGGTACTTTACAATTTCTTGTTCAAAAAATTTATTTTTATTTTTCCCAGTAAATAAAATTAAAATTTTCATTTTTATTAATTTTGATTCAATTATATAAAAATAAAATAACTTATTAATTAATTAGTAAATGAATATTTCTAGAGATAATGTTTTAGACATAATTAAAATCGCTTTCAATGAGGATTTAAAAGGCAGAGACCATTCTTCAATTGCTTGTATAGATAAAGATAAAGTAGGACATGCTAAGCTTATATCCAAAGAAAATGGAATGATTGCTGGACTTCAACTAGCCGAGTGGATATTTGAATATAATGATTCAAAATTAAAACTACTCAAACATAAAAAAGATGGAGATTTTGTGAAAAAAGGAGATACTATTCTCGAAGTTAGTGGTAACTTATTGTCCATTTTAAGATCCGAAAGAATTGTTTTAAACTTCATGCAAAGAATGAGTGCCATAGCAACAAAAACCTCTTCATTTGTCAAAATGATCAATAATAAAAAAACAAAATTACTTGACACAAGAAAAACAACTCCTGGAAATCGAATTATTGAAAAATGGGCTGTTAACATTGGTGGTGGAGTAAATCATAGATTTGGTCTATATGATATGATTCTTATCAAAGATAATCATATCGATTTCTGTGGAGGTGTTGAGAATGCTATAAATAAATGTAAAAATTACATTGATAAAAAAAAACTTGACATTAAATTAGTTATAGAAGCAAGAAATTTATCAGAAGTAAAACAAATAGTTAATTTAGGAGAAATAAATAGAATTATTTTGGATAATTTTACAATTGATAAAACCAAAAAGGCATTGATACTGATTAATAAAAAATTTGAAGTTGAAAGCTCAGGCAACATAAATATTAAAAATATTATAAATTATGCCAATTGTGGAGTTGATTATATCTCTGTTGGAGCTCTAACTCATTCAGTAAATAACTTTGACCTAAGTTTAATTTCATCCTTTAAAATTTAAAATGATCAAATTAATCAATATTTTTTTGCATACAATTTTGCTAAATAATTTTCTTCTTAGTCAAAATTCAAATGATATTATTGGTATTTGGCTAAATGAGGAAAAAGATGCTAAAATTGAAATATATAAATCAGAAAATTTATTTTTTGGAAAATTGATTTGGTTAAAAGAACCCAAAGATATAAATGGTAAGTTTAAAACTGACAAAAATAATCCAAATAAAAACTTAAGAAATGAAAAATTACTTGGATCAAAAATTTTGAGTAATTTAATGTGGAACAATAAAGAAAAAGAATGGATAAATGGATCAATATATAATGCCAGGGATGGAAAAACTTATCAGGTATTTGCAAATTTAAGTGAAAAAAAATTAAAGTTAAGAGGCTATATTGGATTCTCACTATTTGGAAAAACTACAATTTGGACTAAGTCTAATTTAATTAACTAGTTATAGAATTTTTTTAAGCAATTTATAACATAATCAACTTCTTCTATTTTATTAAATCTTGAAAATGAAAACCTGATTGTAGATCTATCTTTTTTTTCATTTAATTCTTTAAGAACATGGGATTTTTTAATGGATCCAGAAGAACAAGCTGATCCTCCAGAACAAGCAACTCCGAGTATGTCAAGATTAATAATGATAAAATCTGAAATTGAATTTTTTGGAAAACTTACACTAAGAATAGAATTTAAACTCAAATCAAAATATTCACTAAGACCATTAAAAATAATATTTGAAAAATTTTTTTTGAGCTCTGAAATCATATATCTTTTAATTTTTATCAAGTGATTCTCGTGATTTTCTAAATTTTTGTATGATAATTCAAATGCCTTAGCCATACCCACAATTGAATAAGTATTTTCAGTTCCTCCTCTTAGGTTTCTTTCTTGTCCTCCTCCTTTGATTAGAGAGTTGATTTTTATTTTGTTATTTATGTAAAGAAAACCTACTCCTTTGGGACCATGAAACTTATGAGAAGATGATGCTAAAAAGTGAATATTATTATTTTTTTTTAAATCAAATCTTAAATGTCCAATTGTTTGAACAGCATCAGTATGAAAATAAGCATGATATTTTTCACATAAATCAGCAACTTCATAAATTCTTAAAATATTCCCAATTTCATTATTTGCATGCATCAAAGAAACCAGGGCATTAAAATTTTTAGATAAAATTCTTTCTAAGTCATTTAAATCAATATTTCCTTTCTCATCAACTTTAACGAACTTAATTTTGACATTATTTAACAAGCCTAAACTATTAATTGTTTCCAATACGGCAAGGTGTTCAATTTTTGATGAGATGATAGTTTTTACTTTTAAATCTCTCACAGCTGAATTTATTGCCATATTATCTGATTCCGTTCCACCAGAGGTAAAATATATCTCATTAGACTCACAATTTAATTCCTTAGAAATTATTTTTCTTGAAATTTCAATGTGTGACTTAATGCCTCTACCATATGAATGGAGTGAGGAAGGATTACCAAAGCCATTTTTCATGATTGGTAGAATAGTTTCAATAACTTCTTCTTCTATCTGAGTTGTAGCAGCATTATCAAAATATACCTTCATAATTTTTTAAGATAAATTAATTTTTAAAATTTCATTAATAATTTTAGTGGTTAATTCATTAGCATTTTTTTGAGACACACTTTCGGAATAAACTCTAATAATAGGCTCGGTATTAGATTTTCTGAGGTGAACCCATTCATTGTCAAAATTAATTTTTAAACCATCTTGTAAATTCAAATTGTAATTAAAATATTTATTTTTGAAATGAGTTAAAATCAGATCAAAATCTTGATTAGATTTAATCTCAACTTTTTTCTTTGACATGAAATAATTTTTATATCTCTTTCTTAAATCAGAAATCTTCAGTTTAGTTTCTGATAAATGGGCTAAAATTATAGCAGATGCAACTAATGCGTCTCTTCCGTAATGAAGTTCAGGTAGAATAACACCACCATTTCCTTCTCCGCCTATAACAGCATCAACTTCTTTCATCTTTTTTCTAACATTCACCTCACCTACTGCTGAAGAATAGTGATTTACTCCATATTTTAATGATAAATCTTTTAATGCCATTGTTGAAGATAAGTTAGAAACTGTATTTCCTTTTTTCTTACTCAAGACATAATCCGCTACAGCAACTAAAGTATATTCTTCACCAAAAAAAGATCCATCTTCACAGATTAAAGACAATCTATCTACATCAGGATCAACTACTAATCCAATATCAGCCTTCTGTTCAACTACATATTTCGATATATGTGATAAATTTTTATTTAGAGGTTCTGGATTGTGAGAAAAATCTCCATTTGGATTACAATTAATTTTTACAATATCTGCCCCCATTTTATTCAATAAATACGGCAGATAAATTCCTCCAGAGGAATTAATACCATCAACCACAACCTTAAACTTAGATTCTTTGATATTTTTTATATTGATAATTGGTAAGTTTAAAATTAAATTAATATGGAAATTTAAGAAATCTTTGACAAAAATCTTACCAATTTTTTCTTCACTTGAGAAATTTAAGAGTTTTTGATTTTTGGCGATGTTGATAATTTTTTCTCCTTCGATATTATCTAAAAACTCTCCCTTGCTATCAATTAATTTCAAAGCATTCCAATTTTTTGGATTATGACTCGCAGTAATCATAATTCCACCATTGGCTGACTCTTTAATTACAGCTAACTCTAGAGTTGGAGTTGTAGTCATTTCAATATTGATTACATCTATATTTAGTGCTATTAAAGTACTCTCAACTAAATTTATAATATATTTTCCAGATAACCTTGAATCTCTACCAATTACGACTTTAAAATCATTATTAGATTTTGACTTAATCCAAATACCAAATGAACTAGTATATTTTACAATATCTACTGGGGTCAGATTCGATCCAACTTCTCCACCTATGGTTCCACGTATCCCAGAAATAGATTTAATTAAAGTCATAAATATTTTTTAACAAATATATAAATTGAATTTTTAAGAAAAAAAATTAAAAATGTGAACTTAATTGTGGATAAATTAGAATCATATATTTATTTTGTACAAATAAATAGATTAGATTTACAAAATTGTATAATTACATGATAATTCTATGAACTCAGATAGAAAGGGTAGTAACTTAAGTAATCTAGTTTTTCGTTATGAAAAAATGCTTGAAAGTAAAAATGAAATATTTTTTGATAGCTTTGAATTTGAGGACATAGTTGACTTTTATATAGAAAAAGGTAAATATTCTGAAGCAATGATTTGTTCAGATTTTGCATTCAATCAATTTCCATTTTCATCTAATTTTCCAATTAAAAAAGCTCAAATATTAACTATACTAGAACGAGTTGATGAAGCAGAGAAAGAATTAAATATTGCTGAATCTTTAGAGCCAATTAACCCTGACTTATTTGTAGCTAAAGGTTCTTTACTTTCGAAAGATAAAAAACATACTTCAGCTTTAAAATTTTTTTATAAAGCAAAAGATATATCTGATAATAGTAGTGAAATACTTCCATTTATAGCTTTTGAATATCAATCAATGGGAAAATACGTTAAAGCAATAAAATATTTATCTGAATTTCTTAAATATGAACCTCTTGATGAAATGTCCTTGTTTAACATATCATTTTGTTTTGAAAAACTTAAAAAGTATGATGAGGGAGTTATATTTTTTGAGAATCATATTGAAATAAATCCTTATTCTTATATAAGCTGGTATCATCTTGGACTACTCCAAAACAAAATTAAAAATTATAAATTAGCAATTGAATCATTTAGCTATTCAATAATCATAAATGAATCATTTACCGCTGCTTACCATGAAAAAGCCAAAAATTATTCTTTAATAAAAAATTATGAACAAGCAATAAAAACATATCTTGAAACTTTTAAATATGAAAACACTAGTGGATACACTTTTCTTAAAATTGGGATTTGTTACAAAAACCTAACTCTTTATCAAGAAGCGATAAAATTTTTTAAAAAATCTTGCAGTGAAGATCCCCAACTTAGCGAAGCTTGGATGGAAATTGCTATTTGTAACGATAAATTAAACTTCCTTGATGAATCAATTTATTATGTAAAAAAAGCTATATCGTTGAATCCGGATGATACCAATTATATTCTAATTCAAACTAAGATTTTAGTGAAAGCGAATTTATATTCAGAAGCAATTTTAGGATTTGAAAAACTTATAAAATTAGGGGTAAATGAGCCTAGTATTTGGATTGAATATGCAAAATTAATGTTTAAAATAAGTGAAACTCATAAAGCAATTAAAATTTTAAAAACTGGTTTGAATTTTCATTATAAAAATTCTGACTTACTATTTAATTTAGGAATATATATGCATATTGATGGTAATATTGATATTGCAAAAAAATATCTAATTAGAGCTATTTCACTTGATCCAAATTTGACTGAAAAAATTTTCTCAAAAATACCTCTTTTAAGAAAAGATTTAGATTTTTCCAACTTTGACAATACTCAATGAACTTTAATTTAAACAATCTTCCTGCGAGAGAAAAAAAACCAAGAAAAAATGGTTTAACAATGGTTATGGATAAAGGATTGAGCCTCAATGAAGCCAAAAACTTAATTTCTTCATCTTCTGATCAAATAGATTTGATAAAATTAGGCTTTGGTACCTCTATTATTACTCCAAATTTAGTCGAAAAAATTGATCTATACCAAAAACAAAATATTAAAGTTTTTTTTGGTGGAACTCTTTTTGAAAGTTTTATCGCAAGGAATTCATTCAATGAATACACTGAATTAATAAAAAAATTTAATATTAAAACTGTCGAAATATCAGACGGGTGTATAGATTTAGATCATGATGTAAAGTGCAATTTTATCAATAAACTTGCAAAATCTTGTACTGTTTTGTCCGAAGTTGGTTCAAAAGATGAAGAAGTTGAACTAACTCCTGAAAAATGGATTGAGCTTTTAAATAAAGAATTAAATGCTGGATCATGGAAAGTAATAACAGAGTCAAGAGAGAGCGGAAATATTGGTCTTTTCAAAAATGATCATAAAGTCAAATCTAGTCTAATTCAAAACATAATTAATAATGTACCAAAAAATAGTATTCTCTGGGAAGCACCAAAAAAATCTCAACAAGTTTGGTTTATTAAAACTATTGGACCAAATGTAAACCTTGGAAATATTTCACCAGATGAAGTTATTTCTCTAGAATGTTTAAGATTAGGGTTAAGAGCAGATACATTTTTTGAATTTCTATAAACAAATGAAAAACATTACCCCAACTGAATTAATAAAACAAATAAAACAGAAAAAAAATATTCAAATTATAGATGTAAGAGAAAAATATGAATTTGATGATGGCTCAATTTCAAATATAAATATTCCCTTAGATGAAGTTATAAAATCAATTGATAAAATTGAAAATGATAAAAATGTTGTAATATATTGTCAAACGGGAAGAAGAGCTTGTGCTATAATAAATATTTTAGAAATTGAATATAACTTTAAAAATTTATACTGCTTAATGGGGGGATATAAGGCATATATTAATGAAAAAAATAAATAGAATCAAACTACTTAACTTTATTTCCTTATTTTTGAAAGGATCTTTTATGGGCATTGCAAATATTATTCCAGGAGTCTCTGGAGGGACAATTGCACTTATAACTGGGATTTATGAAAAATTAATTAACTCATTAAAATCCATAAATTTTGAATCATTTAAATTATTATTCAATCTCAAATTTAAAGAATTTATTAACAATATAAATTTAAACTTTCTTTTACCAATTTTTTTAGGTACGGTTATAGGTGTTCTTAGTTTTGCAAAATTTCTTAACTATTTATTTGATAATAAACCTATTTTAATTTGGTCATTTTTTTTTGGATTAATATTAGCCTCTGTTTTTTCAATCATTAAGGAAATAAAAGAAGTTAATTACAAGATAATTTTTCCATTTTTATTTGGTTCATTAATTTCCGTATACATTGGGTTTTCTAATCCAATAATGTATCCTAATGATAACTATTTTTATATTTTTTTCTGTGGAATTATTGGAATTTGTGGAATGATTTTACCAGGCTTATCAGGATCTTATCTTTTGATTTTATTAGGCAATTATAAATTACTTATGATTGATTCTATGAATGCTATTTTTGAAATTATCGAATTGATTATTTCCTTTAATTTAAATGATATTAAGGAATTTTCAAAATATAAAGATGTAATAAATTTCACAATATTTTTTTTCGGATCAGTTTTTGGTCTAATTGTTTTTTCTAATTTATTGTCAAAAATATTTAAAAAATATAAAGATATAATATTGGCTATTTTATCTGGTTTTGTATTTGGATCACTTTCAATAATTTGGCCTTGGAAAAGGGCTCTATATGATAATAATTTATTTGATAGAAATGGAAATTCCATAGTTATAGGTTATGAAAGATTTCTTCCAGAAATTTTTGATATAAATTTAATTATATCAATAATTCTTATGTTAATTGGCTTTTTTTGTGTTGTTTTGACTGAAAAAATAAACTTAAAAAAAAATGATGTTTAAGTATGGTTTAATTGGAAAAAAATTAATTTATTCTTCATCGAAAGAAATATTCCATAAACAATTTAAATCAAAAAAATTATCCTATGAAAATTATGAAATAAAAAATGTTAAAGAATTTTTAAAGTTAATAAAAACTAATAATTTTAGTGGACTAAATGTAACTAATCCATATAAAATAAAAATAATAAATTATTTAGATAAAATTGATTCAAAGGCACAAATAATTGGTAGTGTAAATACTATAAATTTCAAGAAAAATAAATCTATTGGTTATAATACAGACTACCTTGGATTTTATAAGGCATTCTGTAAGTATTTTAAAAAAAATATATCAGTTTTAATATTGGGATCAGGAGGCGTATCAAGATCAATTTCGTATGTATTAAATTCTCTAAAAATAAATTATCAAACTGTTTCAAGAACTAAAAGCAAACACAATATAACTTATGAAGAAATTGATAAATCGATAATAAAAAATAATTTAATTATAATAAACTCAACTCCACTTGGTACAATTGGCAAATTTAATGATAAACCAAAAATACCTTACAATGATTTATCAAATAATCATATTTTAATTGACGTTAACTACTATCCAAGAGTAACCTCATTTTTAAAAGAAGGTATAAACAAAAAATGTTTAACTGTAAATGGATATGATATGTTAAAAAATCAAGCTTTAGAATCTTGGAAAATATGGAATATAATTTAGTCCTCTATGTATTCAGATTTTAATATATTTATTTCATTTATCAATCTTTTAGTATCTTCTTTTGAAGTTCCGTCATAAAACCCCCTAATTCTTTTTTTTTTGTCAATTAAAACAAAATTTTCGGTATGAATAAAGTCTTGATCTGACCCGTCACCTGATGTTGTTGTTGCAAAATAAGAATTTCTAGCAAGATCGTAAATTTGCTTTTTTTCTCCAGTAAGTAGCATCCATTTTGATGTTTTGATTTTAAATAAATCAGAATAAGCCTTTAAAACTGGTATTGAATCAATTTTTGGAGTTACTGAATGAGAAATGAAAGATATTTCATTGTCAAATAAAAAATGATCATGAAGGATTTTCATATTTGTTGTCATTATTGGACAAATATTATTGCATTTAGTAAAAAAAAAGCTTGCAACATAAATTTTGTCAGACAAGTTTTTTTGTGAGACTTTATCTCCAACTTGATTATATAAATTAAAATCAGGAATAAAGTGTTGCAAAGTATTACCTAAAATCGACGAATCTAGCAATTTTGGATTTATATCCGCTGGTGTGAAGATTTTCAAAGATGGATCTTTTTTTATATTTGGATAAACAAAAAATACCCCAATAAATAGCAAAATTAAAACAATTAATATTTTATAAATTTCTTTTAAAAACTTCACTTAAATGATTATTTGAATTGATTTGATACAAATTTATCATTATAATTTTTACCATACAAATAAAATCCTTCACCTGTTTTCACTCCAAGATTACCAGCATTAACCATATTGATTAACAAAGGACATGGTGCATATTTTTGATTATTAAAGCCCTGGTATAGAATTTTTAAGATTGATAAACAAGTATCTAATCCTATAAAATCTGCTAGATGAAGAGGACCCATTGGATGTGACATTCCAAGTATCATTACTTTATCAATTTCTTCCACCCCTGCAACTTTCTCATATAATGCATAAATTGCCTCATTTATCATAGGTAATAAAATCCTATTTGATATAAAACCTGGATAATCATTGACTAAAACTGGAAACTTATGTATTTCCTTTGAAAGTGAAAAAATAAAATCGACAACTTTTTTAGAGGTATGATAACCTTTAATAATTTCAACTAATTTCATTAAAGGAACTGGATTCATAAAGTGCATTCCAATAAATTTATCTGGTCTTGAAGTAAATGAAGCTAACTTAGTTATTGAAATTGAGGATGTGTTAGAAGCAAAAATAACAGATGAATCACAAATTGAATCTATTTCTTTGAACAATTTACATTTTAAATCAATATTTTCTGGTATTGCCTCAATAACTAGCTCAACTCCATTTAAAGAAGTTACTAAATCAGTACTTAATGAAATATTTCTTAATGAAACATCGTATATTTTTTTTGTTATATTTTTTTTGACTAACATTTTTTCTAAAGATAATTCCATTTTTTTAAAAGATTTTTCTAGTGATTTCTTTGATATATCAATTAGTTTTACCTTAAAATTATTCATTAAAAAAGTCTGGGCTATTCCAATTCCCATAGTTCCTGATCCTATTACTGAAATTTTTTTCATAATTTAAATTATTTTCCCCTTCCTTGAAAGACTATTAATATTGTGTAAATAATTACTTTTAAATCGCTAATTAGTGACATATTTTCTATGTATATTATGTCATATTTCAATCTTTTTATCATTTCATGAATATTAGATGCATATCCAAATTTAACCATTCCCCATGATGTAATTCCTGGCTTGACTCTATAAACATGTTTATAATATGGTGCTTTTTCAATAATTTTTTTGGCAAAAAATTCTCTTTCAGGCCTTGGACCAACAATTGACATATCTCCTTTTATTACATTTATAAATTGAGGTAATTCATCAATTCTATATTTTCTTAAATATTTTCCAATTTTTGTAATTCTTTTATCTTCGTCAACAGTTAATCTTGGTCCATTTAATTCAGAATCGATGAACATTGTTCTTAATTTTATTATTTTAAATTTAAACTCATTTTTACCAAGTCTTTCTTGTAAATAAAAAATACTTCCTTTTGAATCAAGTTTTATTAGGATCGATAAAAATAATAATAAAGGTAAAAATAAAATTAATAAAGTACTTGAAACAATTAAATCTAAAAC